>CALMVQ010000356.1 GCA_937873135.1 uncultured Scytonema sp.
TTCACTTGATGGTCCATGCGTCCCAGGTATTCTATATTACCACTGGGCAAATAACGTGCCAAATCCCCCGTCTTATATAATTTTGACGAGTGAGTTTTGACTAGTAAATTATTAAACGGGTTGTCGATGAATTTTTCAGATGTTAACTCTTCTCGGTTGAGGTAGCCTCTTGCCAATCCCATACCACTAATGTGCAATTCTCCTGGCACACCAATCGGTACTGGTTGCAGATATTTGTCTAGTATATAGACTTGTGTGTTAGAAATTGGTCGCCCAATGGTTGGTAATATCTGCTCCTCTTTAGCAGCTACTGATCCAGACGTTGTCACCACAGTATTTTCCGTAGGACCATAATTATTCACTACTTGGAAGGGCAATGACGCTGATGGATAAGACGCCAGCTGATCTCCGCCAATCAGCATGTAACGTAAAGCTACACTTTCTTTTGTCCATTCCAAAGACAATAACTCCTGTGCCACTGGTGTTGGCACAAAACTTATCGTAATTTTGTGTAAGATCAACCAGTCTCGCAGATTTACAGGCTCGGTGACCAGCTCTGATTTGACTAAGTACAGACTTGCTCCTATTGTCAGGTAAGGCCATATTTCCCACACCGCTGCGTCAAACCCTGTTCCTGCCAACTGTGTGGCTTTGTCACCTGATGTGATTTGAAAAGTCTGCTGATGCCATTTCACTAAATTTAACAATCCCTCTAAGGCAATCAGTACTCCCTTGGGTGTTCCTGTAGAACCGCTGGTGTAAATCATATAAGCCAGGTTACTAGCTTGTACACTAGGAATGGGATTGTCCTGAGGAGACTGAGAAATCATCGGAGCATCAGTATCTAGGCAAACAAGTTGTGCAGTATGCAGTGGTAATTTTTCCACTAATTTCTGTTGAGTTAGCAGCACTCTGACTTGAGCATCTTCTAACATGAACTTCAGACGCTCCGTGGGATATTCTGGGTCTAGTGGCACATAAACCCCACCCGCCTTGAGAATCCCCAATAGTCCCACCACCATTTCTGGTGAACGCTCCACGCATATCCCTACCAGCACATCCACTCCGACGCCCAAAGACTCCAAGTAATGCGCCAATTGGTTGGCACGACAGTTCAACTCTGTGTATGTTAGAGACGCGACTAGTCGCGTGTGTACATCTTCAAAAACAACTGCTACTGCATCCGGTGTAAGCGCTACCTGCTCCTCAAATAACTGATGAATACACTTATCCTGCGGATAGAATGCTTGAGTATTGTTCCACTCTACCAACAATTGATGACGCTCTGCTTGACTCAACAGTAATAATTCTGCAACTCGCGCTTCTTGATTTGCGACAATTGCTTTAAGTAAAGTTTGAAAATGTTGGGCTATGCGAGTAATTGTGGTTGCATCAAATAAATCAGTACTGTAACTCCAAATACCCTCCAGACCTCCTGAAACTTCCCAGTAGTTCACTTCTAGGTCAAACCTGACCATTTCATCAATTGGCAAGGATATGTTCTGGATAGTTAAACCTGGCAAATTCCAAGAAGACTGTGGGGCGTTCTGGAGAGAAAACATCACCTGTACTAGGGGATTACGACTCAAATCTCTGTCTGGTTGTAGCTTTTCAACCAACATCTCAAAGGGCAAGTCCTGATGGGCATAGGCTGACAAAGTTGCCTGCCGCACCTGCGCTAAAAAGTCAGCAAAGCTGGGGTTGCCAGAGAGATCACCCCTTAATACTAGGGTATTAGCAAAAAAACCTATTAGCTGCTTGACACTCTTGTTGTTGCGGTTAGCGATCGGGGAACCAACAACAATATCTAACTGACCACTGTAACGGGAGAGCAAGACTAAAAAAGCTGCCAGTAGGGTCATAAACAATGTTGTCTCTGACTCTTGGCTCAGTTGCTTGAGCCGTTGCGTGAGGTCGCGATCCAGTTGAAAACACTCAACTCCACCTCGGAAGCTCTGGACTGGGGGACGTGGTCTATCAGTAGGCAGTTCTAGTACAGTAGGGGCATCCGCTAACTGTTTTTGCCAGTAAGCGAGTTGCCGATCAAGGACTTCACCTGTCAGCCACTGGCGCTGCCAAAAGGCAAAGTCAGCGTATTGGATGGGTAATTCTGGTAGTGGGTTGGGCAATCCTTGAGTGAAAGCTGCATAAGCTAGTGATAACTCATGGAAGAAGATGTTCAAAGACCAGGCATCGTAGATGATGTGGTGCATCTTCAACAGCAGTACATACTCCTGGTCACTCAGTTGGAGTATAGTGAATTGTACTAATGGCCCAATAGCTAAATCGAAGGGCTTGGATGCAACAGACTTTGCTACTTGTCGAATTTGAGCAGTTTGCTGTTGCGTTGACAACCCCTGCAAGTTATGGATTGGCAAAGTTACGGCAACGGGAGGAGCAATTACCTGGACAGGTTTTCCGTCTACCGTGGAGAAAGTGGTTCTTAAGACCTCGTGGCGGCGAATGAGTTCACTTAGGCTCTCAGAGAGTGCAACTATATTCAGCGACCCATTTAGCCTCCAAGCATCCAGCATATTATAAGAACGACTGTCTGGTGACAAATGGTGCAAAAACCAGAGTCGTTGTTGGGCAAAAGACAGTGGTAACTCACCGTCCCGTGGCACTCTTTGAATGGGCAACTGATGAGAAGTTTTAACCTGCTTTGCTTGCTGTAAAAACAGCAAAATTTCTGTTTTACGCCTAGCTATTTCCTGACGTAGCGTTGGAGTTAACACCCCTTCAGGTGCGTGACAGCGCAAGCGAAGCTCCTCCGGAGCCGCTCCGCTAACGCCATCAGTCTCTAGTTCAATACTCAAGCTTGTCAGGTGACGAACGAATTCAACAATGCTGTTAGTCATGCTCAAAACTCCACTACCTCGTTATTGACTTCTTTAGATAAATCTTGTGTTACCAAATCCACTACTTCTATATAGGTTGCTATCCCGGCTACTGTGGGAGACTCGAACATTGTCTGTATAGATAGGTCAAGTCCAAAAGCTGAGTTGATCTCTGACAGGACTTGGGTCGCTAGTAGAGAATGACCACCAAGCTCAAAGAAGTTGTCCTTAACACCAATGCGTTCAACTCCTAAAACTTCACTCCAGATTTGAGCCAGTTGAGCTTCAATCGGGGTTCGAGGTAAAACAAAGCCAGTTGAAAGATTTCTCGGAGCTGTATCCGGTCCAGGCAGGGCGCGACGATCTACCTTACCATTGGGTGTCAAGGGCAGAGCATTGAGGAGGACAAAAGCATTTGGCACCATGTAATTGGGTAGCTTTTGTTGCAGAGATTCCCGCACCAAGGGCACGAGCTTTTGAACTAACTTACCGTATAAGGGATTGTTAGTGTAGTCAGTCCAAGGAAGGTGTGTGACTGTCGAACTATCCCAAAAAGCGGTCTTATGTACTTGATTGCGGCAGAACACTACATCGTAAGAACCATCTTGGCTACTTTCCCACCAATTCAGGTGGACAGTGTAACCGAGATGCTGCCCCAACTGGTAAAACTCTTCGGGATTGATCCCAACTGTTGGCTGTTGTGTTAGCAGTTGGCGTAGCTGCCCCACTGTTTCGACACTAGGAGGATTTTCCCACCATTGGTAAATCTGTATTGCTTGCTGCACTCTTTGATTAGGTACACGCCTGATTCCCAAAAATTCTGGTTGTCGTGAGTGCAGTTGATTTTGTACCTGTGTCAACGAGAGGTTATCTAGTTGCCAATTTAACCAAGGAACTACCATTGTTTGGACATCAGTACCGATATGCAGAATAACATCATAACGGAATTGGGTTAACTCATTTTGACTGTTACCGCGTTTGGGCTGAATCTCTACCCAAGTAATCTGGGGAAAACGTTGTTTGAGGACGATGAAAAACCTGGGATCAATCACCAATTCTTCTTCAGCAGCCACACTAGAGTGTACCATTCGCTGCCATTGCTCAACAGTTCTATCCAACTCAGCTTGGGACAACTGTACTGCGGCATGGAATGGCCCCAACAGAGGCAAGCTACGAACATCCCCCACGAATAATGTACCCTGTTGACCAATTGCCGCGATCGCTCCTTCAATAACCTGCAACAAATACTCTACGCTGGGGAAGTATTGGACTACCGAGTTGATAACTACAATATCGAATTTTCCGTTGGGGATGTCTGCAAAGTTATCCGCCATTCTGTGCAATAGCCGCACATTATTTAGACCTGGCAACGTTTTACATACCTGCTCAACGTACTGTATGGCGACGCTAGAATAATCACATCCCCAATACTCAAGGCAACTCTTGGCAACGCGAGATAGCAGTAACCCCGTTCCACAACCAATTTCTAAAACTCGCTGCGGTGATAGAGACAGGATGCGGGTGACTGTATTTTCAACCCACTCCCGCATTTCCCAATCTGGGATGGCTTGAGAGGTGTACGAACTATTCCAACCAATGATATTGAATGTGGGGTCATCTATGGATGCTTGCGGTTGCCCGTATGCTTGCTCATAGAGCATTTGCCAGTCACTGACGTACTCACCCTGCCATTGCGCTAACTGTTGGGATAATACTTTGCTTTTCAATGCTGGCACTAAGTAAGCTACCAGTTGTTTATCACCAGTATTGTCAACTCTGGCGGCGACGACACCTTCCTGTACCAAGGGATGTTGGCTCAAAACGGCTTCGATTTCTCCTAACTCTATACGGAACCCCCGGATTTTCACCTGATTGTCTATGCGTCCGAGGTATTCTATGTTGCCATCTGGCAAATAACGTGCCTTGTCCCCTGTTTTATATAATTTTGACGAGTGACTTTTGACCCCTTCGAGGCTCACTTTTGAATTCTCAAAGGGGTTAGGGATGAATTTTTCTGCTGTTAAGTCCGGGCGGTTGAGATAGCCTCTTGCCAACCCCATACCACCAATGTGTAACTCTCCTGGTACACCCACAGGTACTGGTTGCAGGTACTCATCTAAGATGTAGATTTGAGTGTTACTTATCGGGCGACCGACGGGGACTATCTGTAAATTGTTTTGGGGAAGACATTGCCAAAAAGTAACATCAATCGCTGCTTCTGTTGGTCCGTAGAGATTATGCAATTCACATTCAAGTTTGGAGAAGAAGCGTTGAGTAAGTTCAAACGGTAGTGCTTCCCCACTACAAAACACTCGCTTCAAGCAACTGCAACCAGCCAAATTGGGTTCTTGCAGAAAAACTTGAAGCATAGATGGCACAAAATGTATTGTCGTAATTTCTTGAGTAGAAATTAAGTTAACCAAATAAGTACTATTTTTATGTTCTTCTGGTAATGCGACAACAATTTTAGCTCCAGTGAGTAACGACCAGAAAAACTCCCACACTGACACATCAAAACTGAAGGGAGTTTTTTGCACAACGCGATCACTACTGGTTAATTGATAAGATTGTTGCATCCACAACAAGCGATTGTGAATTCCCATATGGGTATTCATAACCCCCTTGGGAAGTCCTGTGGAACCAGAAGTGTAGATGACATACGCCAGATTATCCGACTTCACCCCTGCATTAAGATTTTCCTGCGATTGTTGTTCTATAGCCCCCCAATCTGTATCTAAACAAATCACCTCTACAGTATGTGATGGTAAAGATGATAACAACTTAGAGTGAGTCAGCAATACCTGTACACCCGAATCCTTGAGCATATAACTGAGTCGTTCTTGGGGATAATTGGGGTCAAGTGGCACATAAGCCCCATCGGCTTTGAGAATCCCCAATAGTCCTACTACCATGTCTAGAGAACGCTGCACACATATCCCCACCAGCACATCCGGTCCAACTCCCAATGAGCGCAAATAATGGGCTAACTGGTTAGCACGACAATTTAACTGGTGGTAGGTGAGTTGTTCATTTTCAAACACAACTGCGACAGCATCTGGGGTCCGCGCCACCTGCTCTTCAAACAACTGATGAATACATTTATCCTGGGGATAATCTGCAAAAGTATCATTCCACTCCAACAATTGATAGCATTCCTGCTGTGTAAGCAAGGGCAGTAACGCCACTGGTTGCTGTGGATTGAGCGCGATCTCCACGAGCAAAGTTTGCAAATGTTGCATCATGCGGACAATCGTCGTCGCATCGAATAGATCCCTATTGTAATAGAAAACGCCCTCAATACCAGATGGTGTTTCCCACAAGTGAACTTCTAGATCAACCCGAACTGAGTCCAGATCCCAAGCCACGTCTTCGACCCTTAAACCAGGTAGATCCCAAACAGAGGTGGGAGCATTCTGGAAAGCAAACACCACCTGCACCAGTGGGTTGCGATCCAAGTTCCGCTCCACTTGCAGCTGTTTGACTAACATCTCGAAGGGCAAATCCTGATGGTCATAGGCGTCTTTAGCCACCTGCCGCACTTGTGCCAGCAGAGCTTCAAAAGTCAGTTCTTGGGATAAATCAAATCTTAATGCCAGAGTATTGACAAAAAAGCCAATTAACCCTTCTATTTCTTTGCTGTTGCGATTGGCGATGGGTGAGCCTATAACCAAATCGGTTTGTCCACTGTAGCGAGACAGTAACACCACAAAACCCGCCAGCAGTGTCATAAACAGAGTACTTCCAGACTCTTGAGATAGCTTTTTAAGCTGACTTATCAGATCTTGATCTAGTTGAAATCGCTGTGTACCTCCTCGAAAAGTTTGTATGGCTGGACGGGAGCGGTCTGTGGGGAGTTCTAATAGAGGTGGTGCTCCGGCTAACTGTTGCTTCCAGTAGCTTAACTGACGCTCTAGTACCTTATCGGTCAGCCATTGGCGTTGCCAAATCGTAAAATCGGCATACTGTACTGATAATTTTGGTAGTACAACCGATCTACCTGTGGAAATGGCTCGATAACATGCAGACAGTTCACTGATCAAAACACCTATTGACCAGCCATCAGCAGCAATATGGTGAATGACTAATAGCAGTACATACTCCTGTTGAGACACTTGCCAAAGCATTGCTCGCAGAACCGAACCATTAGCCAGATCGAATGGTTGGAAAGCAACATTTGTTGCCTGTTGCTCCACTTGTTTCCAGGAATCTGCTACATTTTTTATATCCACTACTGACAAGGTTATAGTTACGTTGGGAGCTATTACCTGTACTGGCTTGTTATCTTTGATTTCAAAGCGAGTACGCAGAACTTCATGGCGCTGCACTATCTCCCTAATTGCCCCTTCCAATGCGTTGACATTAAGATTCCCCTCTAAGCGCACAGCAAAAGGCATTGTGTAAGCACCACTTTCGCCTTCTAAGTGATGCATAAACCACAGACGCTCTTGCGCCCAAGACAGAGGTATATCTATTTTTCTGGATACAGGTACAATCGCTGCGGTTTCTTCTCTATCAATAGCATCTAGGTTTGTATCTGGTTCTGTTTGTTTCTGTAGCTTTGGTGCTATTTCAGCTATTGTGGGAGATTCAAACAAACTTGCTACAGATAATCGGATAGAAAAAGTATTTCGTAGTCGGGACAGAACTTGAACAGCTATTAGAGAATCTCCTCCTAATCCAAAAAAATTGTCATGGATTCCCACCTGTTTAATTCCCAATAATTCTTGCCAAATCTCGGCAATTTTTTGCTCAACCCAATTGCCAGGAGCAACATAGGAATTATTCAGTTGTGGTCGTGAGTGTACCGATAAAGAGACTGTTTCTTGTTTCAAGAAATCTCCTACCTGTTGAAGTCTGGTAGGAAAATCTACTGTCGATACTAGAACCTGTGGTAGTTGATGATGCAAAATACGGCTAAAAGCTTCTACACCCTCTGCTGGCAATAAAGATTGCTGGAGAAAGGTGTAATCTAGTTTATCACCGAATTTCTTCGCTGCATCTGCTGCCATGCCCACTTCTTGCCAGCCATCCCAATTTATTGAACTGGTAAATGTGCTATCTCTTTTGCTATTCCGGTGAGCAAAAGCATCGAGAAAAGCATTGGCAGCACAATAATCTACTTGTCCCAATGCAGAGATAGATGAATTTAGAGAGGATAGAACAACAAAGAAATCTAGTTTACTATCCCGAAATATAGTATCAAGGATGAGCGCTCCCCTCACTTTAGATGCCATCACACTTTCTGCGTGTTCCCTGGTTTTTTGTTGAATAAAACCGCCACCAGGAACGCCAGAACCATGGATTATACCGTCAATTTTGCCAAATTGTGCAGTAGCTTTGGCGAGCGCTGTTTGCATTTGTTGCAAGTTTGTCACATCAGCACTAACTACCAAAACCTCGGCTCCTAGATTTTCCAATTCATACAGTTTGCGGATTTTGCGACTAGTGCTATCTTTTGTATCATGACTAACTAGCCATTTTTCCCAATCTGACCGAGCCGGAAAATTAGCCCGCCCTGTCAGCATCAATTTAGCCTTAACTGTCTGCGCCAAATATTCTGCCAGTGTCAGTCCAATACCTCCGAGTCCACCTGTAATTAGATAGACTCCGTTTTCTTGTAACCTTTGTACACCCTTAGTTGAGTTATCTAATTTGGCTGACTCAAAACTTTCTACCCAACGATGTTGTTTGCGGTAAGCAATAATCTGATCAGAGGATTTTACCTTTAATTCTGCTTCAAGCTGTTCTATGAGTTGCTTTTCTTGTAAGCTTTCTTGCCGAGGAATGACTACATCAATAATCCGACAATCCAAGTAAGGATATTCTTGAGGAATAGTTCTGACAGGACCGACTAAAGTTGCTTGTACAGGACGTAGATCTTCATCTCCAGTTACGTCCTGCATATTGTTAGATATAACTATCAATTGAAACTGCTCATTAACATTTTCTTTACCAAAAGCCTGGGCAAGAAATAGCAAACTGTAAAATCCTAAATCTAAAGCTTGGTCAATTTCTTCGAGTTCTGATAATGCCTGAGTCTCATCAGTAAGACTCCATAAATGAATAATACTTGGAGGAATACTTTCACTAAGTTCTGTTAACAGACTTTGATAATCTTTAGGTTGTCGAGGATTCAGAATATATAAACTTGGATTCTCTTTTCTAAACGAGTTTCCTGCTTTGACAATAATTACTTCTTGATAATTTTGTTGTAATTTTTTCGCTAATTGCTCGCCCAATTTGCACTCATTGATAAACAGAAGAACACTGCTTTGTGATTTCCCTAGTTGGCGTGGAGAAAGCGGAGACCTTTTCCAGGATGGAATGTAGAACCAATCAGCAATATCCGTCTTTCTTTGTAATGAAATCTGTGATTTCTGATGAGTCTCTTTTTGCCCGATCCAATAACGTTCGCGTTCAAAGGGATAAGTCGGTAAAGGAAGACGATAATACTCTTGGTGACTATAGAATCCAAACCAATCTACTTTAACCCCAGTCAACCAGAGTTGACCTAATGTGTTAAATAAAATATGATTATCGGATTTTTCCTCTTGAGGATGACGTACCGAAGTCAAGACAGTTTGCTCAGATGCTTTGTCTGGATGTCTCTTAAGTAATGTAGTTAAAGTGTGTCCTGGTCCCACCTCTAACAAGATTTGCTCTGGTGTTGCCAATAATTTGTCTATCCCAGAAGCAAACAGCACTGTGGAACGTAGATGTTGAGCGTAGTAATCAGGATTGGTAGCTTGTGTGACTGTAATCCAAGTACCAGTAACGTTGGAGATATAAGGAAGTTTTGGGGAATTTAAAGTAACTTTTTTAACTTGCTCGACAAATGCTTCTAAGATTGGTTCCATCATTTGAGAATGGAAGGCATGGTTCGTATGTAGACGACGACATTCAATCCCTTGAGCAGCAAGCTGATTTTTTAGTGCATCTACAATAACTGTTGAACCAGAAACTACGCACTGCGAAGGTTGATTAATCGCTGCAACAGAAAGTTCTTGCCCTAATAGAGATTTTATCTTCTCTGGGGGCAGGGGGACAGAAAGCATTGCTCCAGTAGGCAGTTGCTGCATCATCTGTCCGCGTAGTGCTACCAAAGATAAGGCATCTTCTAAGGAAAAAACTTCTGCCAGAGTTGCTGCTACATACTCGCCAATACTATGACCGATCGCAGCCACAGGATTTACTCCCCATGACTGCCATAATTTAGCTAGAGCGTACTCAATCACAAAAAGAGCAGACTGAGACGTTGCTGTTTGTTGAAGTTGCTTCGATGCTTGATCAATCTTTTCTTCACTGGGATAAAGAATATGACGTAAATCTAACCCTAGTAAAGGTTTGAGGATTTCTGAGCAATAATCAACTTGTTCAGCAAATACTGTCTGAGTTTGGTAAATTTCCCGTGCCATATTGACATACTGGGAACCTTGACCTGGAAACATAAAGACAACAGAGCGTTCTGTAATCTCTGTGTAGTTGGTAAAAACTTGTTTTGAGTCTAAACTACTGAGAGCTTTGACAGCATCTTCTAATTCCTGACAAATTAACATCCGTCGATAATTAAAACCCTGGCGACCACTATTGAGGGTATAAGCTATATCGCCTAAGTTAAATTCTGGATGCTCTTTTAAATACGTGATTAAATTAGCTGTGACCTTTTCAAGTGCATTCTCCGTTTTAGCTGAAAGTACCAACACTTGATAATCTTTCCCCTGCCCCTCTGCTCTTCTGCTCAAGAGCTCAAAAACAGGTGCTTCTTCTAAAATTACATGAGCATTAGTTCCTCCCATACCAAAAGAACTAACTCCAGCACGGCGAGGGGTCTTGTTATTTGTTTTCCACTCAGTCAGGGTTGTATTGACATAAAAAGGACTATTGGCAAAATCAATTTTGGGTGATGGTGTCTCAAAGTGCAAACTAGGAGGCAGCATTTTATGTTGCAGTGCTAATACAGTTTTAATCAAACCCGTAACACCTGCTGCTGTATCCAAATGTCCTAAGTTAGTTTTTACTGAACCAATAGCACAAAAGCGTTTTTTATTAGTACTTTGAGTAAAAGCTTGAGTCAAAGCTGCAATTTCAATCGGGTCTCCTAAAGGTGTAGCAGTACCATGAGCTTCAATGTAGGAAATTGTTTCCGCGTCTACACCAGCTATAGCTTGAGCTTCGCCAATCACTGCGGCTTGACCACTGACATTAGGTGCAGTGTAGCCCACTTTCATTGCACCATCATTATTAATAGCCGAACCTTTAATAATTGCATGAATGTAGTCGCGATCAGCGATCGCATCCTTTAATCTTTTCAATACTACAATACCAACGCCGCTACCGCCGATAGTTCCTTGTGCTTTTGCATCAAAAGCACGGCAGTGTCCATCAGGAGAAAGAATCATTTCCTCTTGATATAAATAACCTCTTTTTTGGGGAATATTGAGAGAAACTCCACCGGCTAAAGCCATGTCACATTCACCATTTAAGAGACTTTGACAAGCAACGTGAACAGCAACTAAAGAAGTAGAACAAGCAGTTTGCACATTTATGGCTGGGCCAGTCAAGTTGAGTTTATATGCAACTCTTGTCGGTAGAAAATCTTTCTCGTTGGAGGTTGTTAATTGGATATGATCAATTATTTCTAATAATTGATGATGAGAAGACAACATATTAAGTAAATACATATTCATCCCAGCACCACCATAGACCCCTATTAAACCGTTGTATGTTTGTGGGTCATAACCAGCTTTTTCTACAGATTCCCAAGCTAATTCTAAAAATAGGCGTTGTTGTGGATCTATTAACTCAGCTTCTTTTGCACTATATGCAAAGAAATTTGCATCAAATAATTCAATATCTGATATAACAGCACTAGCTTTTATATAATTAGATTTATTTAGCAAATCTAGAGAAACGCCAGATGCTATCAATTCTTCATCAGTAAACCAAGATATCGATTCTACGCCATCACGTAAATTACACCAAAAAGACTCAAGATCTTTTGCTCCTGGAAATCGCCCAGAAACAGCGATTATTGCTATTTCTGAATTATTAAGTTCATCATTATTTTTCTGCGCTGAATCTGTTGTCATAATTATTTTTTCTTCTGAGAACGATATTGTTGTCTCGATTGTAATTGTTTATTCTTTAATTTTTTGCTTTCACTATAAGATTGATGACGCTCATTGTGTTCTTTAACAGTTTCTTCTTGTTTTCTTTTATTCTTTAACCATTCGCTTAACTTATGTATACTCGAGTATTTAAACATATCAACAATTGGTATGTTTAAACCAAATATTTCTTGCAATTGCTGATTAATTCCTAGTAGTAGTAATGAATGACCTCCTAGCTCAAAGAAATTATTGTATATCCCTACCTTTTCTACTGAGAGTGCTTTTTGCCAAATACCAGCAATGATTTTTTCTGTTTCTGTATTTGGCATCACATAATCTGATAGTTCCTGGTGTAAATCTGGATTAGGCAGAGCGCGACGGTCTACTTTGCCATTGGGTGTCAGAGGTAAGGACTCCAGTATTACAAAAACATTTGGCACCATATACCCTGGTAGTTTATTGGAAAGGAAGGAGCGCAGTTCGGCTGTTGTGAGTGTCACCTGTGGATGGGGCATTACATAGGCAACCAAGAGCTTATTACCTCGAGTTTCTTCACGGGCAATGACACAAGATATTTGCACATCTTTATGTTGGCTCAGTACAGCTTCAATTTCTCCCAATTCGATGCGGAAGCCCCGAATTTTCACTTGTAAGTCGATGCGACCCAGGTATTCGATATTACCTGAAGACAGATAACGTGCCTTGTCTCCTGTTTTGTAGAGACGTTCTCCCCCTTTGCCCAAAAGTGCCCCTTCTCCCCTGCTTCTCTTGAAGGGGTTGTCGATGAATTTTTCTTCTGTTAAGTCGAGGCGATTGAGGTAACCTCGCGCTAAACCTGCACCGCTAATGTGCAGCTCTCCTGGCACTCCCACAGGTACTGGTTGAAGGTATTGGTCGAGGATATAGATTTGCGTGTTCGCTATCGGTCGCCCAATTGTCGGTGAAGAGCTTGCCCCTTTTTCGATCAAGCTATATGTAGAGTAAGTTGTGTCTTCTGATGGACCATACAAATTGAAGACACGTTCGGCTTTACTGTGCTGATAGATTTGCTGTACCAATTGATTTTGCAAAGCTTCTCCGGCTAAATTAACCGTGCAGACAAGCGGTGGTAAATCTTGTTCTCGAATTAACTCAGCTAAAGCACTTGGAACTGTATTAATCAGAGTGACTTGGCTTCTGGCAATCATGCTAGATAAATGCAAGGCATTTTGAGCTATGATCACTTTTCCGCCCACGCTCAGAGTCACAAACAATTCAAACACCGACAGGTCAAAACAGATAGAGGTAGAAGCTAAGACACCTGCAAGCTCAATAGGAGTAAAAACCGATTGCGCCCAACTCACTAAAGCCACTGGACTATGATGCTCTATGGCTACCGCCTTTGGTCTACCTGTGGAGCCTGATGTATAGAGTACGTAAGCTAGGTTTGATGGTTTTACTTTGTCGGCATGGGAAATTTCTTTAGTTTGAACTAACTCTGGATGATCAGTATCTAAATACACAAGATGAGCTTTGTGTTCAGGTAACTTCTCAACTAGATGCTGTTGAGTAAGCAAAACTGAAACTTGAGCATCTGACAGCATGAAGCTTAACCGATCAGTAGGATACTCAGGGTCAAGTGGCACATAAGCCCCGCCCGCTTTTAGAATACCAAGTAGTCCCACCACCATATCTAGAGAGCGTTCCACACATATCCCCACTAATACATCGGCGGACACTCCCAAAGACTGTAAATAATGCGCCAACCGATTAGCACGACAATTCAACTCACCATAAGTTAGTTGTTGATTTTCATACACGAGTGCTACAGACTCGGGTGTAAGCTCTACCTGCTCCTCAAATAAATGATGAATACACTTATCAAAGGGATAGTCTACTGTTGTATCATTCCACTCAACTAATAACTGCTGTGATTCCGATGCTCTCATTAACGCCAGAGCGGAAATTCGCTCAGTTGGATTAGCTACAATTGCTTCCAGCAGTCTTACAAAATGACTCGCCATCCGCTCAATTGTGCTGCTATCAAACAAGTTAGTGTTGTATTCCCACTCTCCAAAGAGTCCGGTGTGAGTATTCTCCATTGATAAGGTGAGATCAAACTTTGCCGTGGCGGTTTCTATTGGCAATGAACTGACGCTTAACCCACTCAATTCGACTTCAGATATTGGCGCATTCTGGAGGGCAAACATCACCTGGAACAATGGTGTATGACTGAGATCTCGTTCTGGCTGCAATGCTTCCACCAGTATTTCCAACGGTAAGTCTTGATGTGCATAGGCATCAAGCGCCATCGACCGAACACGTAGCAGCAGTTCGGTGAAACTGGGATTGCCTGAGAAATCTGTGCGCATCACTAATGTGTTGACAAAAAAGCCGATCAATGGTTCTAGTTCACGGTGATGACGGTTGGCGATGGGTGAGCCCACTAAAATGTCTGTTTGTCCTGTGTAGCGGTACAGTAATGTGTTAAAACCTGCCAACAGCGTCATGAACAACGTCACTCCTCGCTCAGTCGAGAGTTTTGTCAGTTTTTGCGTCAGTTCCACTGACAGTGAAAACTCATAATATGCCCCAGCAAAGGTTTGCACAGCCCCTCTAGGTCGATCTGTTGGTAATGGCAAGAATGTGGGTGCGTTTGCCAGTTGTTTTTCCCAATAACTCAATTGGCTTTGCAGTACAACGCCACCTAACCACTGTCTTTGCCAAATGGCAAAATCTGCATACTGTATTGGTAGTGGTACTAACGGTGAGGCTTTACCGCTAGAATATGCATTGTACAATGCTGCCAGTTCCTCTAAAAACACAGCTATTGACCAGCCATCACTGACAATATGGTGCATACACACGTTTAACACGTGTTCTGTCTCAGATAGCAACACTAATGTCGCTCTCACTAGGGCGTCACTTGACAAGTTAAATGGTTGTATCGCTTGTAGTTGCGTTAATTCGTGTGCAGCGATTTCCTGTTCTTTTAAAGGGAAATCCTGCAAGTCAACTATTGTAACTGTCCAATTCGTTGAATCCTGAATGATTTGTGCAGCTTTTCCATCTACTGTGATCAAGTTGGTGCGTAATGCTGAGTGACGATGAATAATTTCTCTTAAGCTTTGTTTTAAGGCTGCAACATTCAGATTTCCCACCAAACGCAATGCCATGGGGATATTATATGAGGCACTTAGGGGCTGCAACTGATCTAGAAACCATAACCTCTGTTGTGCAAAAGACAGTGGTAATTCTGCATTTTGAGCTCTTGCTAATATGGGTGGTACTGAAAGTTGTAAGTTTTGTTGCTGTAACTGCTCTATTGATTGCGCTAATTGAGCAACTGTCGCTTCTGCAAATAAGCTCCGCAAGGGAAGTTCAAATTGGAAAATGTTGCGGATGCGTGAAATTACTTGTGTTGCGAGTAGCGAATGTCCCCCTAAGCTAAAGAAATTATCATGGATACCGACATGCTCTACTTTCAGCACTTGTGCCCAAATGTGTGACAGAATTTCTTCTGTGGGGGTGAGCGGTGCCACAAATTTATCGGATAATTCATGACTTGGCTCTGGTGCTCTTAGGGCACGACGGTCTACTTTGCCGCTAGGAGTTAGAGGAAAGGACTCCAAGAAGACTATTGCACTTGGAAGCATGTATTCTGGTAACTTGTGCTTTAAAAATTCACGTAGTTGATTGGTGAGCAGTGATAAATCGCTAGGAATTAAATATGCTACTAAGCGTCTATTACCAGGAATATCTTCTGTGGCAATAACTACAGCTTGTTGTATTTGCGGGTGGGCATTGAGGACTGCTTCAATTTCTCCTAACTCAATGCGGAAGCCGCGAATCTTCACTTGGTTATCGATGCGACCAATGTATTCTATATTGCCATCACTCAAGTAGCGGGTTAGGTCGCCTGTTTTGTAAAGACGTTCTGATTGAGTATCCGACGAGAAGGGGTTTGGGATGAATTTTTCATTGGTACGCTCGAAGTCATTAATATACCCCATCCCCACGCCTACACCTGCTATACAAAGCTCACCTATTACTCCAGAGGGAACGAGTTGTAAATTTTGATCGAGTATATAGAGCTTGACGTTGGGAATAGGTTTGCCTATGGGTATGGGTTTATTTAAGAATTCATGAGGTTGTTTTACTATATAAGCTGAACAGACATCTGCACATTCAGTGGGTCCATAGCTGTTAACTATTTTGGCAGAACAATAGGGAGAGTTTAACCAACTTAATAAACTTGGAATGGAAATCGGTTCTCCACCCAGAAATACATATCGAAGGGATTGGGTTTTGGCAAAACTATCATTGCTAGATGTGAGGAGCGAATAGAAAGTACTAGGTGTACAATTAACCCAACTAACTCGCTGCTTGGATATAACATCCAGAATATAAATGGGATCAAATCCAGGGGGGAGTAGATGTAATATTCCACCTATGATCAAAGGGGCAAATATATTCTTTTGAGTTAGGTCAAAACTCAGAGATGAAATCAGCACCGTGCTGTCTTTTGAGGTAAATTGGAAATCTCTAATCAACCAATTGACCAAGTTAAGAAAACCACGATGGTATACACCTGCTCCTTTGGGCTTACCTGTAGAGCCAGAAGTATAGATAATATAAACCAGGTTGTTAGAGCTAACGTCGGTGATGAGGTTTTTCTCTTGATGCTTGGCGATCTGATGCCAGTCGGTATCTAGACAAATCACAACAGCCTCATGCTTGGGTAAACTGAATATCAGTTGCTGTTGTGTTAACAATACCTCAACACCCGAATCCGTCAACATATAACTTAATCGTTCTTGAGGATAAGCCGGATCAAGGGGTACATAGGCCCCGCCCGCCTTGAGAATGGCAAGTAGTCCCACCACCATGTCTAGAGAACGCTCCACACATATCCCCACCAGTACATCCGTTCCCACACCTAATGATTGCAAGTAATGCGCCAATTGGTTAGCTTTGGCGTTCAACTCACCATATGTCAGTTGTTGGTCTTCAAAAACAACTGCCACTGCATCTGGGGTAAGCGCTACCTGCTCCTCAAATAAATGATGAATACACTTATCAAAAGGATAATCTACAGTAGTATCATTCCACTCAACTAATAACTGCTGTTTTTCAGATATTGTTAACAATGGCAATTGTGCTAGGTTTTCCGTGGGATTGGCCACAATTGCTTCAAGCAGTGTCACATAATGTTGACTCATTCGCTCAATCGTGCTGCTATCAAACAAGTCAGTGTTGTAATTCCATGTCCCTTTGAGTGAGTCTGAAGCGTGAAGAATGGTTAAAGTTAAATCAAACGCAGCCCCTTTAGTCCCTATACTTATCGATTCCACAAAAAATTCATCACTATCCGTAAGTGATACTTCTTGATCACCCTGATGAGCTCGATCCCAGGCAAACGCTACCTGATAGAGTGGTGAAATGCTCGGGTCTCGCACAGGTTGCAGTCGCTCTACTAGCAGGGGGAAGGGATAGTCTTGATGCTCTAGGGCATCTAACACACATAAACGCGATCGCCCAAGCAACTCTTGAAAGGTTGGATTTCCTGAAAGATCTGCTCGCAAAACCACAGGATTAGTAAAATAACCAACTATCTTTTCAAACTCTGGACGGCTCCGATTCATCATTGGAGAGCCAATTAATATATCTTCAAGATTTGTATAACGTCCTAATAATATTTGTAATGCTGTTAATAAAACCATGTAAAGAGACGCACGTTCTCTTTTCGCCAATTCTGTCAGCTTTTGCAGCAGTTTTTCCGATACATTAAAACCGAGAGAAGCACCATTATAAGTTTGGCTCTCAAGTCTTGGTCTATCCGTCGGTAAAGAAAGCACTGGCAACTCTCCAGATAGTTGTTGCTGCCAGTAATTCCACAATCTCTCTCCTTCCCATCCACTGAGCATTTGCTCTGACGACTTAACGTAATCGCGATACTGAATATTTTGTTCCAGCAGTAATGGCTCTGTATCTAAAATAATTGCTTCATATAACAGTCGTAGTTCACCCAGTATAATTTCTCCTGACCAAAAATCCGTTAGTATATGATGTTGCGTTATTAAGAAAATATGTTCTTTTGTTTTATTGTGGTTAATTAATAAATTAAAGCGCAATATTGGTCCAACTTCTAAGTTGAAGGGGCGAGCACTTGTTTGTAATAGCCAGTTGTTTATGTCATCTTGACTAAGAGCGAAAGCATCTTCAACACTGAAGTCAACTTGCTGCTTTTTGTGAACTGTTTGCACAGGTTCCCCATCAATGGTTGTAAAGGTCGTCCTCAAAACTGGATGCCTAGCTACTAGGACTTGACAAGCCTGCTTCAAGGCGAGAATATCTAAATTTGTAACTAATTTTACTGCAAGTGTAATGTTGTAAGCGACACTATCTGGCGCTAATTGATACAAAAACCACAGTGCCTTTTGACCGTGGGACAGCGGATAAGTTGCTTCAAGATCGTTACCCTGAGATAGAATGCGGATAATTTCTGGTTTATATTGTTTAATTTCTGCTAATAACTCAGGGCTGAGTAACTTTTCAGGCGCTCGGTAACGTAACTTGTCTCTATCAACCCATAGTTCAACATTCTTTGCTGAAAGATTTTCTAGCAGATCTGTTAAATTCATAATTCTCCTTCAATTAAAGCTTGGGAAAGAGGCTTTAAGACAACAACACCAGCACCCTCACTACGGACATAGCCATCAGCCCGACTATTAAAGCTTTTGCAACGACCATCAGCAGCCATGAAGCCTGCTTTGGCAAAGCTAAGAGTCATCCACGGCGATAAGATAATCTGCACACCTCCAGCTAAGGCAAGAGTAGATTCTTCGTTCCAGATACTTTGACAGGCAAGGTGAACTGCCACTAGAGAAGAAGAACAAGCTGTATTAACCCCGAGACTGGGATAAGTGAAATTAAAAAAGTAGGAAATGCGGTTCGCCGCCATAGAGTTAGTGTTGCCTGAGCCTGTATAACTGTCCACATTAATGGAATTTTCGATCTGCCGCGTGTAATAATCGAATTAAATTGGTGATATTCAAAGACACTTGTTTGTATTCAGCACTTAATATAAAATCATGAAAAATTAAAAGATTACGATGAGTTAACATTACAAAAAGTATTCCTCAACTATTTCAATAGTTTTTGAGATTGAACCTGTTGAGCAAATGCATGAATAGAGGTATTTATGTCTCCCTACTAAAATTGTTCGCTTAACTTCTCCTTATAGGAGAAGATGTGTTAGTGCTTCTAGGGTAGCGGTCAAATTTCAACTAATTGATTTTGACGACTAACTTTTGAATCTTAAGTCTTGTTTTAATTCTAACATTATTGATAGTACAACAATTTACGTTGATTTTACCAATAAATTACAAAATTTTTTCCAATCTGCAACTACTTTTTGTTTTCAGAGACTTTTCACTCTTACAGCCATGTCATTTTTTTATCCATAATTCTCTCAATGCTATTTTCTGATCGCTTGTCTTTAGTCTAAACTCAAGATCAAAGGAGCTAGCTGACAACTTTACACTAAATTCGACTGAATTTACCGACTTTTTCTGGCACGATGTAATAATGAAACCTCAAAAGTCTCTTGTCAATAAAGTGGGAAATGCGCTGACCCTGTTATCATCCCTGTGTCAATAGAGTTTGAGCCGCGCTGATCATAATTCAATAAGTAAGAGAAAAACTAGAAAATTACTTCATGAATAGCACTCTGAACTGCTTTCAAATATGGAAAAGCTGAAGTTGTTAATTTAAGACGAACTTGATTGATTGCCTGGAACGACATTTTGAGACTTAATCGCTCAAAAATCTCTCGCATAGATATTTTCGCGTCAACTAAATCAAAAATTTTCTTTTCTTGAACATCCAAATGAACTAATGGAAAAGGAAAAGAATTAGGCAACAACATGTACTTTTCATCTTCACCCAAAATATAAGTTTTATAAATAGATTCAGCTTTGATAAACTTAGTATCTAAGAATTCTTCACAAATCCTTTTTTCAGATTTTACTGGACGCCCACTATCTTGTCGTTGTAAATAAAACCAAAGCATTGGTGATTTTTCAAGTAACAAAAGATTTGACACTTGCCATCGATGTAAGTCTGGTAAAGAATTATAAAGATTCTGTAAGTCAGAATCTTTAAATGTCATATTCCAGGAAAAGGTTTCCTGCGCTTTATCAAACTGATTAAGGCAGGGAGCTACTAACTCTAAACCACATGTATTTGCTAAGTCTTCCAAAGATTCAACCGTATAGCTATATTCTACCGGTTGCATTAATGTATCTGCCAAGGCAGACTCTGGAACATCTTGATATTGATACATTAAATCAGATATCAAATCAGATATTGAATTTCCTGATTGAGATGAATTAATAAGTTTTTGGGTAATAAATAACTCGGATTCAAAATTAATTGCTCCTGTATTACTACCAAGGATTCTAATTGCTTTCTGAAAAACTGAGGTGTAAATTCGATGATATCGATTATATACCATTAGTTCCAAAATGCCAGTAGGCTTTAATGCCGTGGTTAATTTTTGTAGGCTTGATTTAGGATCAGCATTATGATGAATAACTCCTGTACAAATAATATAATCAAATTTTTCTTTATAATCAATTTTATTAATGCTTTCTTCCTTAAGCTGCAAGTTGGAAATGTTTAAATCTTTCGCTACATTAGCAGATATCTCTAACGATTTACTTGATAAATCAGTACCTAATACTATTGCATTCGGGAATCGTAATGCCGTGAAGATAGCTTGATTAGTTCCACATCCTGCTACCCAAATTTTAGAATTTTTAGGCAAAACATTATGCTTCCAATCCCCAAGGTTTTGATTTAGCATAACCGTTTCGAAATCTGGATCTAGACAGTAATCAAATTTCATAGGCTGCCAAGGATAAGTAAATCTACTGTAAAATCTAGCATTGATATCATCAACTCGATTAGATGATGTTACAAGCAAAAGATTTTCGTCATCACTTTTGGTCATGTTACTTTTAGTCATATCTTGACTCCATCAACAATAATTATCTGAACGAAACTTATTTATCCGCAATGCCAGATGTTTAAATCGCAATTCTCTCACGAGTTACAGTAGCTTGGAGGAATTAGCTGCATTTCGGCAAGTCATATTCTATAACTGCTGAAATGCTTACCAGATATACATAGTAGCAGTTTTTACTTCTAGTCTTTCAAACTTTGTGACAAACTCGGGATAAAACGCCACTTCATCAGGCTCCTTTTTACAGCAGTTTTCACTCTCTATGAACCACGCCGTTGTCAGGGCGAATAGCCGTACCCTACAAGAACGCCTGAAGGCAAACGCCCCTATGACTGTGATTTATTTACCTGAAAATTTATGCTTTATGTCTTTGCTTTTTGACTTGGCTCCATTTGAAATACTCCTATTATTCATGTGCATGGGGTACCTGTGCCAAAGCTAATCTACGACGTTCAACGTTGTACGCTGCTTGATGCAAGCATTCAACCGTTCGGCTAAAACCTGTACATGGGGTAGAGTCATCATACTCACATGGTTACCTGGGACAAACTGGATATCTACTGGTTCTTTTAAAAACCCGTTCCACCCCCAGGACACATCTTGTAAAAATTCAGATGGTAAAGCAGCCTCCTCTTCTGGAATAGACTCGCTGGCACGAAACAGAGTAATTGGGACGGGATTAATCTGTTGTGGTACATACTCAGTCGTACTATTAGCCTTGTAAGCTTGCAACAAATGCTTTAAATATATGGTATCGGCATCACGAGGCAAAATGTCAAGCATGTGAAGGTACTCTAGGACATATTTAAGTTGCTCGTTTAGAGCTAAACAGTGAAGGGGTTCAGCATCCATCTCTAAATCCTTTGCAAAGGCCATTTGCATACTTTTGGCAATGCTAAACAGCCATCTAGCATTATCCAATTCTTGTGGCTTTCCGTAGGCGATAGGTGCTGTGGTATCCAAAATTGCAACTAAAGCCACTACCTGTCCCTGACACAGTAATTGTTGTGCCATTTCAAACACAACTTTACCGCCAAAAGAATGTCCACCCAAAAAATAAGGACCTTGTGGCTGCACAGCTTGCATTGCTTGAATGTAGTAGGCGGCTATATCCTCAACTTTGCTGATGACCGCTAATTCTCCATCCTGACCTTGAGTTTGGAAACTGTAGAACGGCTGGTCAGAACCAAGACAACGTGCTAAATTATACAAATAGAACGGAAAGCCCCCAGCGCCGGGAATACAGAAAAAAGGTGGTTTGGAACCAGTGGGCTGAATTGCCACCAAGGGAGACCAGCCAGAAGCATCCGAATCTTTTTGTAATACAGGTGCCAAGTCTTCAATAGTTGGATGTTGGAAGAGAATGGCTAAGGGGATATCTTTACCAAACTGCTGTTTAATCTGAGCCATTAAGTAGAAAGCTAAGAGAGAATGACCCCCGAGGTCAAAAAAGTTATCTTTTACCCCCACATTGTCAACTTTGAGAATTTTTGACCAGATTTGGACTAGTTGCAATTCTATAGTGTTCCGGGGAGAAACAAATGTGTCCGAACCACTAGGGTTAAAAAGTGCTTTTAGGGCATGACGGTCTACTTTGCCGTTGTTTGTAAGTGGTAAGGATTCCAGGATGACTATTGCACTGGGTACCATGTAGTCTGGTAACTTGGACTTGAGGAAGCTACGCAGTTCACTTACTGTAGGTGTCTGCTCGAGTTGCGGTACGATGTAGGCAACTAGGCGCTGATCCCCGGTCTGCTCTTCCTTGGCGATGACACAAGATGCTTGCACATGAGAATGTTGGCTCAGTATTGCCTCAATTTCTCCCAATTCGATACGGAATCCCCGGATTTTCACTTGAAAGTCGATGCGCCCTAAATACTCTAACTCGCCCGACAGCAGATAACGTGCCATATCACCTGTTTTATAAAGGCGTTCTCCACCACGACTTGTTTGGAAGGGGTTAGAGATAAACCGTTCGGCTGTGAGTTCCGGACGATTGAGATAGCCACGGGAAACCCCAGCACCACCGACGTACATCTGGCCGGGAACGCCAATCGGCACTGGCTGTAAATGTTGATCTAGTACATACACCTGTAAGTCTGGAATCGGGCGACCAATCACACTGGT
Source organism: uncultured Scytonema sp. (assembly GCA_937873135.1). Taxonomy (GTDB): domain Bacteria; phylum Cyanobacteriota; class Cyanobacteriia; order Cyanobacteriales; family Nostocaceae; genus Rhizonema. The sequence continues at coordinate 23,082 of CALMVQ010000356.1, forward strand.
GGTGGTATTCAAATCGTTTTTGCTCAAGGGACGAATTGTGACGTGTACAGTGGTTTCTGTAATTCCGTACATATTCACTAACTGAGGCGATTGGTCACCGTGGCGCTCAAACCAAGGCTGCAAACTGTTGATTTCAAGGCTCTCGCCACCGAAAATTACCAGCCGGAGGTTCAAATTGTTAATAGCTGCTATTGACTGTTCTGCTAGAGTTAACTGCCCGAAGGCTGAAGGTGTCTGATTGAGAATTGTCACTTTCTCACTCCACAATAACTGATAAAAGGATTCTGGCGATCTCGTTACCAGGTAGGGAACTACTACCAGTCGTCCACCGTACAGCAATGCACCCCAAATTTCCCACACTGAAAAGTCGAAGGCTATGGAGTGGAATAATGTCCACACGTCTTCAGAATTGAAGTCATACCTTGGTTGTGTGGCTGCAAACAGACGAGTGACATTATTGTGGTTAACTAAAACACCTTTAGGCAAGCCTGTAGAACCACTGGTGTAAATCACATATGCTAAGTTACTAGGTGTTGTGCCGTTTAAAGGGTTGGACTCGCTATTTTGAGCAATTTTATCCCAGTCACTGTCTAAATAGACGGCATGCGCCTGATGCGGTTGTAATTTCTCAGCTAAATGCTGTTGGGTGAGTAAGACTCTCACTTGAGCATCTTCAAGCATAAAGCGCCTTCGCTCAGTGGGAAGATCCGCGTCAAGCGGCACATAAGCGCCACCTGCCTTGAGAATGCCAAGTAGTCCCACCACCATGTCCAGTGAACGCTCCACACTTATCCCCACCAACACATCGGCTCCGACACCCAAGGACTGTAAATAATGTGCCAACTGATTAGCACGACAATTCAACTCTGTGTAGGTAAGTTGTTGATTGTCAAACACCACTGCCACAGCATCTGGGGTAAGCTCTACCTGCTTTTCAAATAAATGATGGATACATTGAGAGTCGGTGTAGTCTACTGTAGTATCATTCCATTCCAGTAATAACTGCTGTTGTTCAGATTGTGTCAGCAGTGGCAATTGGTGAATTCGTTGCTGAGGATTGGCCACAATTGCTGACAGCATTGTCACAAAATGCCCGAGCATCCGGCTAATGGTTTCATGCTCAAATCGACTCGTATCGTAGCTCATCTTCAGCGACAATTGCTCACCAGGGATAGCTATGACCGTCAGGGGATAATTTGTTTGTTCAATCGCCCGAAAATTTGAGAGTGTCAAACTGTCATTGTCTTCAACAACAGCAGTATCCACTGGATAATTCTCAAACACGACAATGCTCTCAAACAAAGACGTACCCCTCGGAACATCGCTCAAGCCCTGAATCTCTACCAATGAGAAGAAAGAAAATTGCTCAGACTCTACATGTTGGCTCTGTAAATCTTTCAACAACCTGAGTAATTCAGTGTGAGCGGATATTTGTACCCGCACGGGCACAGTATTGATCAATAACCCTACCATCGACTCGACACCAACCAGAGAGGGTGGACGACCAGACACCGTGGCACCAAAAACCACATCAGTTTCCTCACTGTAACGACACAGCAGTAATCCCCATGTCGCCTGCACCAGATTATTCATCGTCAATTGATGCTGTCTGACAAAAGACACGGCTTTCTCTGTTGTGCTTGGCGTTAAGTGAAGAACTTGTTCACTATAGCTGGAATTATCAGAGCGGTTGGACAACGGTTTATCCACCGTCAAGGGAGTCAGAGCGCTAAAACTTTGAAGTTTTTGTCGCCAAAATTCTCTGGCTTGATCTTGATCTTGTTGCTGTAACCAAGCAATATAGTTGCGATAGCTAAGTGTCGGTGGTAACGCTAAAGGAGAACCATCATTTATTGCTTGATAAAACGCCAACAAGTCTTGGAAAACCAACGAAAACGACCAGCCATCAAGTAATATATGATGAAAACTCCAAACAAACTGATAAATTTTCTCATCTATCTGAAGCAGATGTAAGCGCATCAATGGCGCTTGGGACAATTGCAAACCCTGTTGTCGCTGCCCATCAAGAAAAGCCTCGAATTGGGTTTCCTGCTCAACATTCGATAACTCTCGCCAGTCTAGTGTCTCGACACTGACTTGAACCTGTCGATAGACAACTTGCACAGGCTGGCTCAAAGACTCCGAAACGAAAGCCGTACGGAAAATAGAATGCCTTGCTACCACCTGCTGCCAAGCTGCCTTGAAAGCTTCGACATTGAAGTTCCCTGCGAAAGTGCAAGTGATTTGCTCAAAATATACGCCCGAATCGGGAGCATACAAAGTTTCAAATAGCATCCCCTCTTGCATCGGCGATAAGGGATAAATATCCTCCAGATTTTGCGAGTGGCTTTGCCCAAGTGATTTTAATGCGAGTCTTGCCAAAACTCTATCAAGTTCTAACTGGTTCAGTTTGATTAAGGGGAAATCTGTTGGCGTATAACCTGCATTGTCAGGCGATAAACAATGAGCAATCAGCGATCGCAACGTGGCGACAAATTCATTAGCAAGATTCTCAATTGTTTTGTGTTGATGGATATTACTGCTGTAGCTCCAATTTATTTGTAGCTGTTCATTTGTAATGATGGCATTCATGTCTACCAGATATGGGCGCTCACCTTGTAAACTTTGAATTTGTCCACTAGACTCAGGAGCCAGCGATATCACAGAAGATGTATTCAGAACTTGACTAAATTGACCCAGATAATTGAAGCTAATCTCTGCCGATGGAATTGTCTGTAGTTGAGCACTAATCTGTGGATCTTCATTCAAATAGCGCAATAAGCCGTAGCCAATGCCTTTGTTGGGAATGGCACGTAATTGTTCCTTGACAGTTTTTAACGCCTGAGCAATATTGTCTCGGTCTATTGCTTCTAATTTTAAAACAACGGGAAAAATCGTTGTAAACCAACCGACTGTGCGTGATAAATCGACACCATCTATAATATCTTCTCGCCCATGACCTTCTAAGTTGAATAACACCGATTTCGAGTGAGTCCAGGAACTCAAAACCAGCACTAAGGCAGTTAACAAAACATCGTTAATCTGTGTTTTGTAAGCTTTCGGCACATCTTGCAGGAGGGAATGGGTTTCTAGCGCGGTTAATGATACTAATACTGTATTAGTGGATGCAACTGTGTTTAGTCCAAGTGCATAGTCGCGCGGGATGGGAGAAATTGAAGCGCGAGATGCACTCAACCAATAAGCCAGTTCTGATTTTAAAACTTCGGTTTGGGCATATTCCTGTAGCTGATGTGCCCAATCTTTGAACGATGTGGTTTTGCTCTGGAGTTGAATGGCTTTGCCTTGAATTAGTTGCTCGTAGCCTGTGAGCAAATCTTCTAACAGTATCCGCCAGGACACTCCGTCTACGACTAAATGGTGAATAACTATCAGTAATCGCGCCTGATAATCTCCCAGCTTGAACAATGCCAATTGTGCTAGATTTTCTGATAAATTCAAACTTGCTTGTAAGGAATTGGCTGTGGTTTCAATCTGCGTGTGAAGTTCACTCTCTGGAACTGTCGATAAGTCGAAACAGGGAATCTCAATTGTCTGAGTGGGTTGCGCGTGAATCTGCTGCCAAGTTTCGTCTGTTTGTGTAAATCTTAAGCGGAGAGCATCGTGATGTAAGAGTAATTGCTGGCAGACTTGTTCTAAGAATTCCAGCTTGATGTCAGATGGAACTGTAAGTAAAAATGATTGATTAAAGTGGTGCCTTTCGCTTAATTTTTGCTCAAAAAACCATTCTTGAATTGGTGTTAAAGGTAATGTCCCTGTGACTAATTCTTGTGCGATTGAGCGTGCTTTTGTTGTGCCTGCGACTGTGGCTAATTCTGCGATTGTTTGATTAGCAAATAGTTGTTTGATGGTCAGTTCGATTTCGACAAGCTTTGCTTTGGCGATCATTTGAATGCTGAGGATCGAATCTCCTCCCAAGCTAAAGAAATTATCATGTATGCCGACACGCTCGACTCTCAGGACTTGCCCCCAAATCAGTGCCAATTCGGCTTCTACTCTTGTGCGCGGTGCGACTAAACTGACTTCTATTCCCGCGCGGGAATCTGGTACTGGTAGGGCGCTCTTGTCTATTTTGCCGTTGGGAGTTAGCGGTAGGGACTCCAAGAACACGATTGCACTTGGAAGCATGTATTCTGGTAACTTTGTTTTCAGGAATTGACGCAGTTTGCTAGTTGTGGGTGTCACCTCTGGCTGCGGTACAATGTAGGCGACTAGGCGTTTATTTCCGGTAATATCTTCACGGGCGATGACGACAATTGATTGTACATCTTCATGTTGGCTTAATGTTGCTTCAATTTCTTCTAACTCAATGCGGAATCCCCGGATTTTTACCTGATGATCTATGCGTCCTAGGTATTCTATGTTGCCTGAAGGCAAATAACGTGCTAAGTCACCTGTTTTATATAATTTTGACTCTGGACAATTGACGAGTGAATTCTTAAAGGGATTGTTTATGAATTTTTCAAGTGTTAAGTCCGGACGGTTGAGGTAGCCTCTTGCTAAGCCGGCACCAGCAATATGCAATTCTCCGGCTACACCCACAGGTACTGGCTGTAGATATTTGTCTAAGATGTAGACTTGTGTATTGGCAATTGGTCCTCCGATAGGAATTGACTCTATATTCCTCTTCAGTTGTCTCGGTATCGGGTAACAACAGGTAAATGTCGTGCTTTCTGTCGGACCATATCCGTTAATGATTTGCGTTAATGGCAGCCTTGAGAGCGCTCTGTGGACGTGAGCTACTGAAAGTGCTTCCCCGCCAATTAGTAGTTGTCTAATTCCTGACAACGCAACTGCATTCTCATCAATTATAGAGTTAAACAGAGCTGCCGTCAGCCATAAAACAGTAATGTCATGTTTGTTGATTTCATCTCCCAGAGTTTTAGCTGTGGGAATACTTTCTTTGAAAATAACGCATAACCCACCATGCAATAACGCTCCCCAAATCTCGAATGTCGAAGCATCAAAAGAAATTGGTGCTATCTGAAGAAATCTTTGTGCTGCATCGAGATCAACATAATTTACTCCAAATAAAAGACGATTAACACCACGGTGAATAACTTCAACTCCTTTGGGCTGACCTGTAGATCCAGATGTATAAATCACATAAGCCAAATTAGTTGCTTGTCTCTCAGTGATGAGATTATCATCACTGAATTGAGAAATCAACTGCCAGTCTGTATTTAAACAAACAAGCTGTACAGCCGACTCTATGAATACGTCCACAAGTGACTGTTGGGTCAGCAACAATGAAATTTGAGCGTCTTCCAGCATGAAGCTTAAGCGCTCGGTGGGATATTGTGGATCAAGTGGCACATAAGCCCCACCTGCCTTGAGAATTCCCAAAAGTCCCACAACCATGTCCAGTGAGCGTTCCACACATATGCCCACCAGCACATCGGCTCTCACTCCTAATGAGCGTAAGTAATGCGCCAATTGGTTAGCACGACAATTCAACTGCTCGTACGTAAGTTGTTGATTTTCAAACACAACCGCCACAGCATCTGGGGTACACTTTACCTGCTCTTCAAATAAGTCAGGGATACATTTATCGCAGGCGTAGTCTACGCGTGTATCGTTCCACTCAACTAATAACTGCTGTTGCTCAGATTGTGTCAACAACGGCAATTGGGAAATCCGCTCAGTTGGATTAGTCACAATTGCCTCAAGCAAGGTACGAAAATGACTCGCCATCCGCTCAATTGTACTGCTATCAAACAAGTCAGTGTTGTACTCCCACACACTTACCAGTCCTATAGCAGTATTCTCCATTGACAAGGTGAGATCAAACTTTGTCGTGGCGGTTTCTATTGGCAACGAACTGACACTTAACCCAGTCAATTCTACATCGGACATGGGCGCATTCTGGAGGACAAACATCACCTGGAACAATGGTGTATGACTGAGTGCCCGTTCTGGCTGTAATGCTTCCACCAGCATTTCAAACGGTAAGTCTTGATGTGCATACGCATCAAGAGTCATCGTTCTCAGGCGTGGGAGTAATTCGCTAAAGCTGGGATTACCGGAGAGATCTGTACGCAAAACTAATGTGTTGACAAAAAAGCCAATCAACGGCTCGATTTCACTGTGATGACGATTGGCTATGGGAGATCCTAGCAAAATGTCTGTTTGTCCTGTATAGCGGTACAGTAAAGTGTTAAAGCCCGCCAACAGGGTCATGAACAGCGTTACTCCTTGCTCAGTACTAAATTTTGTCAGTTTTTGAGTCAGTTCCACTGACAGTGCCAACTTATGATATGCCCCAGCGAAGGTTTGTACAGATCCTTTGGGTCGGTCTGTCGGTAATGGTAACAATGTAGGTGCGTTTGCCAGTTGTTCTCGCCAGTAACTCAATTGGCTTTGTAGTACATCCCCAGCTAACCATTGTCTTTGCCAGATGGCAAAATCTGCATACTGTATCGCCAGTGGTACTAACGGTGAGGGCTTACCCATTGAATACGCATTGTACAATGTTGTCAGTTCTTCTACAAACACACCCATTGACCAGCCATCACTGACAACATGGTGCATACATACATTCAACACATATTCTGTTTCCGACAGCAGTACTAACGTTGCTCTGAGTAAGGAGTCACATGACAAGTCAAATGGTTGAATCGCTTGTAGTTGCGCTAATTTCTGCGAAGTTATTTCCTGTTCTCTCCAGGGTAAATGCTGCAAGTCAACAATTGATACTGTCCAATTTGTTGAATCGTGAATGATTTGTCTTGCTTGTCCATCTACAGTGATGAAATTGGTGCGTAATGCTTCGTGGCGTTGAATAATTTCAATTAAGCTTTGTTCTAAGGCGGAAATCTTGAGATTTCCAACTAGACGCAAAGCCATAAAAAGGTTGTATGAGGCACTTAGAGGCTCCAACTGATCTAAAAACCATAACCGCTGTTGTGCAAATGACAGTGGTAGTTCTGCATTCAGGTCCCTTGGTAAAAGGTCGGTGTAAGTTAGCTTTAAGTTTTGCTGTTGTAACCGTTGAATATGTGGCGATAATTCCGCAATTGTTGGGGCTACAAATAAGCTGCGCAGTGGCAGTTCTACAACTAAGCTACTACGCACACGCGAGATAAGTTGTGTTGCTAATAGCGAGTGTCCTCCAAGTTCAAAGAAATTATCATGTCTGCCTACAAGCTCGACATTCAGCACTTGTGCCCAAATCAGTGCCAGCATTTCTTCAGTTGGGGTGCGGGGTGCAACAAATTTTTCGGATAATTGAAGAATTGGCTCTGGTGCTTTCAGGGCGCGACGGTCTACTTTGCCGCTGGGAGTTAGCGGTAGGGACTCTAAGATGACTATTACCGACGGTACCATGTATTTTGGTAACTTATCCTTCAGAAAGCTACGCAGTTCGCTAACTGTGGGTATTACCTCTGGCTGAGGTACGATGTAAGCGACTAGGCGCTTATCCCCAGGAGGATCTTCACGGGCGATGACACAGGATGCTTGTACATGAGAATGTTGGCTCAGTACTGCCTCGATTTCTCCCAATTCGATGCGGAATCCCCGGATTTTCACTTGAAAGTCAATGCGTTCCAGGTATTCGATATTACCATCAGGCAAATAACGTGCTTTATCCCCTGTTTTATATAATTTTGACTTTGGACAATTGAGCTTTGAATTATCAAAGGGGTTATCTATAAATTTTTCAACTGTTAAGTCGGGGCGGTTGAGGTAGCCTCGTGCTAAGGAAGCACCACCAATGTACAATTCCCCTGGCACACCAACGGGTACAGGCTGTAAATACTGATCCAAAATGTATATTCGGGTGTTGGCAATCGGACGACCAATAGGCGGAAGTAGCGGCCAACTCTTCGCTGAATGACTCAGAGTAAAAGTAGTTACCACATGGCTCTCCGATGGACCGTAATGGTTGTGCAAAGTACACTCATTTAGCTGACGTAACCAGTTGCAAATGGCGGGAGTCATCTGTAACTGTTCGCCTGCTGTAATGATTTCCTGCAGATGACTCGTCACTGATTCACTCTCAACAGCTACCTCGGCTAGTTGCTGTAACCCAACAAAAGGCATAAAGACTCTTGCCACTGCTTTTTCTGTTAGTAAGCTTAATAAAGCTAATGGTTCCCGGCGCAATTCCTCACGAATCAACACCAATGTGCCTCCAGAACACCAGGTTGAGAACATTTCTTGAAAGGAGACATCAAAGTTGACTGGAGCAAATTGCAGAGTTTTTACTCCATCAGAAATTGTCGTATTTTCCAGTTGCCACAGGATCAGATTGCAAAGAGCAGACTGATTCATGGCTACACCCTTGGGTTGACCAGTAGAACCGCTAGTGTAAATCACGTAACCTAAGTTATCTCCTTGAACCCCTGAAATGAGATTGTGCTGATTCAACTGGGTTAGGAGTTGTCTGTCAGTATCTAAACAAACAAGTTGTGAAGTATGCTGTTGTAATTTCTCCACTAGATGCTGTTGGGTCAGTAACACTCTTGGTTGAGCATCTTTTATCATAAAGCTTAGACGGTCTTGGGGATATTCTGGGTCAAGTGGTACATAAGCTCCACCTGCCTTGAGAATACCAAGTAGTCCTACAACCATTTCTAGTGAACGTTCCACACATATCCCCACCAGCACATCTGCGGACACTCCTAATGAGCGCAAGTGATGCGCCAATTGGTTGGCACGACAGTTCAACTGCTGGTATGTTAGTTGTTGGTCTACTCTGCGAGAAGCCTCGCTGCGCTCGTCTACAAAAACAACTGCCACTGCATCTGGGGTCCGCGCTACCTGCTCTTCAAATAAGTCAGGAATACACTTATTGCAGGCGTAGTCTATAGTAGTATCATTCCATTCAACTAATAACTGCTGTGACTCAGATGCTGTCAACAACGGAAGAGCGGAAATTTTCTGTTGAGGATTTGCCACTATCGCTTCAAGCAATGTCACAAAATGACTCATCATCCGCTTAATCGTGCTGCTATCAAACAGATCAGTGTTGTACTCCCACACACTTACCAGTCCTGTAGCAGTATTCTCCATTGACAAGGTGAGATCAAACTTTGCCGTAGCAGTTTCTATTGGCAATAAATTGACATTTAACCCACTCAACTCCACAGAAGACATGGGCGCATTCTGGAGGACAAACATCACCTGGAACAATGGTGTATGACTGAGATCCCGTTCTGGTTGCAATGCTTCCACTAGCATTTCCAACGGTAAGTCTTGATGTGCATACGCATCAAGCGCCATCGACCGAGTTTGTAGAAGTAATTCGCTAAAGCTGGGATTAGTGGAGAGATCTGTTCGCAAAACTAATGTGTTGACAAAAAAGCCAATCAAAGACTCGATTTCCCGGTGATGGCGGTTGGCGATGGGTGAGCCTACCAAAATGTCTGTTTGTCCTGTGTAGCGGTACAGTAATGTATTAAAGCCCGCCAACAGGGTCATGAACAGCGTTACTCCTTTCTCTTGACTGAGTTTTGTCAATTTTTGCGTCAGTTCCACTGACAGTGCCAACTCATGATATGCCCCAGCAAAGGTTTGCACAGCTTTTCTTGGTCTGTCTGTGGGTAATGGCAAGAATGTGGGTGCACCTGCCAGTTGTTCTCGCCAGTAACTCAATTGGCTTTGCAGTACAACGCCTGCTAACCATTGTCTTTGCCAAATGGCAAAATCTGCGTACTGTATCGGCAGTGGTAGTAATGGTGAGGGCTTACCGATTGAATAAGCATTGTACAATGCTGCCAGTTCGTCCACAAATACACCCATTGACCAGCCATCACTCACCACATGGTGCATACACACATTCAACACGTGTTCTGTCTGAGACAGTACTACTAATGTCGCTCTGAGTAGGGCGTGACAAGATAGGTCAAATGGTTGAACTGCTAGAAGTTGCGCTAATTGCTGAGAAGCTATTTCACGTTCTCTCCAGGGTAAATGCTGCAAGTCAATTACTGTAACTGGACAATTTGTGACAGTATGAATGATTTGAGTGACTTGTCCATCAACTGTGATGAAATTGGTGCGTAATGCTTCGTGGCGTTGAATAATTTCATTTAAGCTTTGTTGTAGCGCGGAAACATTGAGATTTCCTCCCAAACGCAAAGCCATGGGGATATTGTATGAGGCAGTGTGAGGCTCTAACTGATCTATAAACCACAGGCGCTGTTGTGCAAATGACAGTGGTAGTTCTGCATTCAGAGTCCTTGGTAAGATGTCGGTGTAAGTTAGTTTTACGTTTTCCTGCTGTAGCTGCTGTATTGATCGCGCCAGTTCGGTTACTGTTGCTGTGGTAAACAGGCTACGCAAAGGTAGTTCCAATTTGAAAATATTGCGAATGCGGGAAACCAGTTGCGTTGCTAGTAGCGAGTGTCCTCCCAAGCTAAAGAAGTTATCATGGATGCCAATAGGCTCTACTTTCAGCACTTGTGCCCAAATCAGTGCCAGCATTTCTTCAGTTGGGGTGCGTGGGGCGACATATTTGTCTTGGAATGAGCTATGTATATCTGATGTGGGTAAAGCGCGACGATCTACTTTGCCGTTGGAAGTTAATGGCAGAGCTTCTAAAAACACAAAAACACTGGGTACCATGTAGTCTGGTAACTTTTCGGCGAGGAAGGTACGTAGAACGCTTACTACAGGTGTTATCTGTGGGTGTGGTACTATATAGGCGACTAGGCGTTTATTTCCCGGAGCGTCTTCGCGTGCAATGACCACAGCTGATTGCACATCAGAATGTTGGTTCAGTACGGCTTCGATTTCTCCCAATTCGATGCGGAAGCCGCGTATTTTTACTTGATTATCGATCCGCCCTAAGTATTCGATATTTCCCGATGGTAAATAACGTGCTTTGTCCCCTGTTTTATATAATTTTGACTCTGGACAAGTAATTTTTGAATTATTAAAGGGGTTGAGGATAAATTTTTCACATGTTAACTCTCTTGCGTTGAGGTAGCCTCTGGCCAATCCCGCACCGCCAATGTGCAATTCTCCAGGTACACCCACAGGCACTGGCTGTAGCTCTGAGTCTAAAATGTAAACTTGTGTGTTGGCAATCGGTCTTCCGATGGGGATTGACTCTATTGTCCTCTCCAATTGTCTCAGGATCGGGTGACAACAGGTAAAGGTCGTGCTTTCTGTCGGACCATATCCATTAATGATTTGCGTCAATGGCAACCTTGAGAGAGCTTTTTGGACGTGAGCTACCGAAAGTGCTTCCCCGCCAATTAGTAGTTGTCTAATTCCTGACAACGCAACTGCATTCTCATCTATTATCGAGTTAAACAAAGCTGCCGTCAGCCATAAAACAGTAATCCCATGTTTGTCGATTTCTTCCCCCAGAATTTTCGCGGTGGGAATACTTTCTGTTAAAATCACGCACAACCCACCATGCAACAAAGCTCCCCAAATCTCGAATGTTGAAGCATCAAAAGAAATGGGTGCCATCTGAAGAA
>CALMVQ010000357.1 GCA_937873135.1 uncultured Scytonema sp.
CGGGTGGCGCGTGAGGTGGGAACCGAAGGTAAACTCGGTGGGCAAGCGCAAGTTAAGGGTGTGGCGGGCACTTGGAAAGATCTGACCGACAAGGTGAACTCGATGGCTGGGAATTTAACAGCACAAGTACGAGGTATTGCCCAAGTGGTAACGGCGGTTGCTAATGGCGATTTGAAGCGGAAATTGATGCTGAATGCCAAGGGAGAAATTGAGACTTTGGCTCTGACGATCAATGAGATGATTGACACCCTGGCAACGTTTGCTAACCAAGTGACAACCGTGGCGCGTGAGGTGGGGATTGAAGGTAAGTTAGGCGGACAAGCCGAAGTGCCGGGTGCTGCAGGAACTTGGAAAGATCTGACGGGGGCGGTGAATGATCTCGCGGCAACTCTGACTACTCAGTTGCGGGCGATTGCAGAAGTGGCAACTGCTGTCACAAAAGGAGACTTGACACGTTCAATTTCTGTTGTCGCCCAAGGTGAGGTTGCTATCCTCAAAGACAACATCAATCAGATGATTGCTAATTTGCGGGAGACAACGCAGAAAAATACCGAACAAGATTGGTTGAAAACTAACTTAGCCAAGTTTACCCGGATGCTTCAAGGTCAACGCGACCTAGAAACCGTATCTAAACTTATTCTCTCCGAATTAGCGCCATTAGTAGGAGCTTCTTGTGGTGTTTTCTACATTATGGATACGGCGGAAGACGTACCGTACTTAAAGTTATTGAGTAGCTATGCTTACCGCGAACGCAAGCATTTAGCAAACCGCTTTTACTTGGGTGAAGGCTTAGTCGGACAATCCGCCTTGGAAAAAGAACGGATTTTGCTGACGGAGGTCCCTCAAGACTACATTAAGATCAGTTCTGGCTTGGGCGAAGCCACCCCACTCAATGCCGTGGTGTTACCAGTGCTTTTTGAACAACAGGTAACGGCTGTGATTGAACTTGCTTCATTCCGGCGCTTTAGTGAAATTCATTTGACATTCTTCGATCAACTGACTGAAAGCATTGCGATCGTCGTGAACACCATTGCTTCCAGTATGCGCACTGAAGACTTACTCAAGCAATCACAGTCTTTAGCAGAGGAGTTGCAAACTCAGCAATATGAACTCAGGGAAACCAATACACGTTTAGAACAACAAGCTAGAACACTTAAATCATCAGAGGATTTGCTGAAGAAGCAGCAAGAAGAGTTACAACAAACCAATGCTGAACTTGAAGAAAAAGCAGAGTTGTTAGCGTTGCAAAAAAAAGAAGTCGAGAGGAAGAATCAGGAAATAGAACAGGCGAGGCAATCGTTAGAAGAAAAAGCAAAACAACTGGCGCTATCGTCAAAATACAAGTCAGAGTTCCTGGCAAATATGTCGCACGAATTGCGGACACCACTCAATAGCTTGTTAATCTTAGCAAAGCTCCTCACAGATAACGTAGAGGGGAACCTGAGTCAAAAACAAGTCGAATACAGCCGGACAATTTACTCATCAGGAAACGATTTGTTGGCATTAATCAACGACATTTTGGACTTGGCAAAAATTGAATCGGGAACGATGGCAATAGATCTGAGTCAGATGCTGTTTGGCGAATTGCGCGACCACTTGGAGGGAACATTCCGCCAAATGGCAACAAGTAAAGGATTGGCATTCACAATCGAGTTAGATCCTGAGCTACCGATTCGCATTGATACCGATACCAAACGCCTGCAACAAGTCCTGAAAAATCTGCTCTCCAACGCTTTTAAATTTACACAGCAGGGTGAAGTCCGCTTGCAAATATTTGTAGCAAATCAAGGATGGAGTCGAGATCAAGTTCAATTAAATAGTGCCGCAATGGTAATCGCCTTTGCTGTTAGCGATACAGGAATTGGTATTGCCAAAGACAAGCATCATATCATCTTCGAGGCGTTTCAACAAGCCGATGGCACCACCAGTCGCAAATATGGCGGCACGGGATTGGGGTTGTCTATTAGTCGAGAAATCACACATCTGTTGGGCGGCGAAATTCAACTCACCAGTCACCCCAATCAAGGCAGCACCTTTACTTTATATTTACCACAAGCACAGTTGAGGACAGGGGGACGCAGGGAGGCGGCGCAAGAGGACGTACAGACTTCCCTCTCTGCATCCCGGAATTTCCACGCCAGTCGCCTCAACTTTGGAAACCAAAGCACGGCGCTGGCTCCCCTCTCCACATCTTCAACCCTCCTCGATGATCGAGACAACATCAATTCCACAGATCGCGTACTTCTCATTGTCGAAGATGACATCCATTTTGCACGTATTCTTTTAGACATGGCGCGGCAACAAGAATTTAAGGGCATGGTCGCTAACAGCGGTAGTGTAGGTTTAGCACTGGCACAAGAATTTCGACCATCGGCAATTATCTTAGATATCCGCTTGCCGGAAATGGATGGTTGGACAGTGCTTGATCGTCTCAAACATGACCCTAGCACTCGTCATATTCCCGTACATATTATGACAGTAGAGGAAGGACGACAGCGCGGATTGCAACAAGGCGCACTCGCTTTTCTGCAAAAACCCGTTTCTGGTGAGGCTTTACACCAAGCATTGGACAAAATTAAAGGTTTTGTCTCGCGTGCGGTACGCAACCTACTGGTGGTGGAAGATGACGCCAACCAACGCCTCAGCATCATGGAATTGATCGGCAACAGTGATGTTGTCACCACGGCGGTGGGAAGTGGTACCGAAGCACTCCAGGCGATTTCTCAACAGCATTATGATTGTGTCGTTCTCGATCTTGGACTCCCCGACATGAGCGGGTTAGAATTGATCGAACACATCAAGCGGCAACCGAATGGGGAAGCACTCCCAATTATTGTTTATACCGCGAGGGAGTTGAGTCGGGCAGAAGATACTCAATTGCAGCGCATGGCGGAGACGATTATTGTCAAAGATGTACGTTCCCCAGAACGTCTGCTCGACGAAACAGCATTGTTCCTCCATCGCGTCCAAGCTAATTTACCCGCACCCAAACGGCAAATTCTCGAACAATTACAATCCTCAGATCCTGTGTTGGTGGGCAAAAAAGTCCTGATTATTGATGACGACGTGCGTAACATCTTCGCCCTCACCAGTATGCTGGAACGTTATCAAATGCAGGTTTTGTATGCGGAAAACGGTGGCGATGGTATTGAGGTGCTGCAAAACAACCGCGATATTGATGTGGTGTTGATGGATATCATGATGCCTTCTATGGATGGCTACGAAACCATGCGCCTGATTCGCCAAGACAATCAATTCAATTCTCTGCCGCTCATCGCACTTACGGCCAAAGCAATGAGCGGCGATCGCGATAAGTGTATTGATGCTGGTGCTTCCGATTATATTGCTAAACCTGTAGATACTGAACAGTTGCTTTCACTGTTACGTGTTTGGTTATATTTATAAGCTTTCAAGCTACTAAGTAAGCTAGGTGAATATAAATAAACCTTAACATCGTCTACGCTGAAGGCGGCGTTGCATAAAGTAGTCCTGTTTGAGAGCATAAAATGAAGGGTGTAATGTTGGCAATACCCAATAGTACGAGGTTTCTACCAGGTGTATAAATCAGCATTGCCTACAGATGCAAAATCTAAAAGTTGATACAATTCACCTCATAATTGACCTAGTACTGATAGTACTTTCCAGTCCCTACTGTGGGAGACTTGCAGTAGGGATGTTGGAATCTGAAGTGCTGAATTTAAATTTGTTTATATCCACGTAACGTCTAAGAAATGTTCAATAATTGGAAAATTCGTACCAAGATAGGCGCAAGTTTTGCAACAGGGTTAACTGTTCTATCTACTATTGGCATCACCTCATACTACACAACAAATCGTTTGATCGAAAATACTTATTGGCAAAACCATACTTATATAGTGCTGGGAAAATTGGATGATTTAATGTCTCAGTTAAAAGATACTTCAATAGGACCACGTGGATACATAATAACTGGAGACAAGAGTTATTTATTACCTTATAAAAATGCTATTCCAGTTATTGCAGAGGATCTGAAAAATCTGCAACAACTCACAATAGATAATCATAGACAACAGCGCAGAATAGATGTTTTGAAACCTCTGATTTCTCAGAGATTAGCTAGAGTTAAAAACACAATTAGTATACGTGAAACTAAAGGATTTTCTGCAGCCCAACAAATAATAATGACAAACGATGGTAAAAAACTGATGGATGAAATCCGTCAGCTTATTGAAGAAATGAAGTCAGATGAGAAGAAATTATTAGAACAGCGAACAAGCCACACTCAAGCAGCTACCCGTCAGGCTCTTGATACTATCATCTTTGGTATTCCTCTAGCTTTTTTACTCTTAACTTTAATTGGGATTTATCTCAATAGAAATATTTCTAAACCTCTACAAGAGATCTCAGAGGTTACTGAAAAGCTAGCAGAAGGAGACTTATCTGTCAATGCGTCTATCAACCACAAACGTCAAGATGAAATTGGCATGTTGGCGCGGACATTTAACCAGATGATTGCCAATTTGCGCTCTGCAACTCTCAGAACTAATCAAGAAAATTGGCTCAAGTCTAACCAGGCCAAGTTTAGCCAGATGTTGCAAGGTCAGAGAAGTTTGGAAACGGTTTCAAGAATGATTCTCTCAGAACTTGCTCCGTTAGTTAACGCACAACAAGGCGCGTTCTACGTGATGGACTCTGTTGATGAACAGCCAACATTGAAGCTTCTAGGTAGCTATGCTTACCAGCAACGAAAGCATCTGTCTAACCAATTCCGCTTGGGAGAAGGACTAGTGGGACAGAGCGCCCTAGAAAAACAGAAAATTATACTTACAGATGTACCAAGTGATTATATCCGCATTAGTTCTGGTTTGGGTGAAGCCAAGCCGTTGAATATTATCGTGCTGCCTGTACTGTTTGAAAACCTGGTGACAGGAGTCATTGAGTTGGCATCTTTTCAACCATTTAGCGAAATTCATCTGATATTCTTGGAGGAAGTTACGGAAATTGTTGGTGTGATGCTGAATGCGATCGCATCTGATATCCGCACTCACGAACTTCTTCAACAGTCTCAAGCTTTAACGCAACAACTACAAAGTCAGCAAGAAGAACTTCAGGAGACGAATCAGACGTTGCAAGCATCAGAACAGATCTTAATACAGCAGCAGCAAGAATTGCAGCAGTCCAACGAAGAATTAGAGCAGCTTAACGCTGAACTCGAAGAAAAGGCAGAGTTAATCTCCGGACAAAAAAAAGAAGTAGAAAGGAAGAATCAGGAAATAGAACAGGCGAGACAATCGTTAGAAGAGAAAGCAGAACAACTGGCGCTATCGTCAAAATACAAGTCAGAGTTCCTGGCAAATATGTCGCACGAATTGCGGACACCACTCAACAGCTTGTTAATCTTAGCAAAGCTACTCACAGACAACGAATTCGGGAACCTGAGTCAAAAACAAGTTGAATATAGCCGGACAATCTACTCATCAGGAAACGATTTATTGGCATTAATCAACGACATTTTGGACTTGGCAAAAATTGAATCCGGAACGATGACAATTGATCTGAGTCAGATGCTGTTTGGCGAATTGCGCCATCACTTGGAGGGAACATTCCGCCAAGTGGCAACAAACAAAGGATTGGCATTCACAATCGAGTTGGCAGCAGAACTCCCCAAAAGTATCCACACTGACGCTAAACGATTGCAACAAGTGTTGAAAAATCTGCTCTCCAACGCTTTTAAATTTACACAACAGGGTGAAGTCCGCTTTTCTGTATTTGTGGCGAATCAAGGATGGAGTCGAGATCAAGTTCAATTAAATAGTGCGGCAACGGTGATCGCCTTTGCCGTGAGCGATACAGGAATTGGTATTGCCAAAGACAAGCATCATATCGTCTTTGAGGCGTTTCAACAAGCCGATGGCACCACCAGTCGCAAATATGGCGGCACGGGATTGGGATTGTCCATCAGTCGAGAAATCTCACATCTGTTGGGCGGCGAAATTCAACTTACTAGTCACCCCAATCAAGGTAGCACCTTTACTTTATATTTGCCTTCATCAGAGAACGTGGCACTAGAGGACACAAAGACACAGGAACATAGGGATACGAGGACAAATTCCCTCTCTACGTCCTCTTCCTTCTCCCCATCCCCCCCTCTGCCCGTCTCCACATCTTCAATCCTCTTAGATGATCGAGACAACATCAATTCCACAGATCGCTTACTTCTCATTGTCGAAGATGACATCCATTTTGCACGTATTCTTTTAGACATGGCGCGGCAACAAGAATTTAAGGGCATCGTCGCCAACACCGGTAGTGTAGGTTTAGCAATGGCACAAGAATTTCGACCATCGGCAATTATCTTAGATATCCGCTTACCAGGAATGGATGGTTGGACAGTACTCGACCGTCTCAAACATGATCCTACCACTCGTCATATTCCCGTACATATTATGACAGTGGAGGAAGGACGACAGCGCGGATTGCAACAAGGAGCACTCGCTTTTCTGCAAAAACCCGTTTCTGGTGAAGCTTTACACCAAGCGTTGGACAAAATTAAAGGTTTTGTCTCGCGTGCGGTACGCAATCTACTCGTGGTGGAAGACGACGCCAACCAACGCCTTAGCATTGTGGAATTGATCGGCAACAGTGATGTTGTCACTACAGCAGTAGGGACTGGTACCGAAGCACTCCAGGCGATTTCTCAACAGCATTATGATTGTGTCGTTCTCGATCTTGGACTCCCCGACATGAGCGGGTTAGAATTGATCGAACACATCAAGCGGCAACCGAATGGGGAAGCACTCCCAATTATTGTTTATACCGCGAGGGAGTTGAGTCGGGCAGAAGATACTCAATTGCAGCGCATGGCGGAGACAATTATTGTCAAAGATGTACGTTCCCCAGAACGTCTGCTCGACGAAACCGCATTGTTTCTGCATCGCGTCCAAGCTAATTTACCCGCACCCAAACGGCAAATTCTCGAACAGTTACAATCGTCCGATCCTGTGTTAGTGGGTAAAAAAGTCTTGATTGTTGATGATGACGTGCGTAACATCTTCGCCCTCACCAGTCTGCTGGAACGTTATCAAATGCAGGTTTTGTATGCGGAAAACGGTGGCGATGGCATTAAGGTGCTGCAAAACAACCCCGATATTGATGTGGTGTTGATGGATATCATGATGCCCTCTATGGATGGCTACGAAACCATCGGCTTGATTCGCCAAGACAATCAATTCAAATCTCTGCCAATCATCGCGCTTACCGCCAAAGCAATGAGTGGCGATCGCGATAAGTGTATTGATGCTGGTGCTTCTGATTACATTGCTAAACCTGTAAACAATGAACAGTTGCTTTCACTGTTACGTGTTTGGTTATACAGATAGTTTTATATCATATGATACAGGTAATGGGTATTATTTTTAGTAGTTGGATAGATGCAGCTTTTAACTATTAAGGTTTATAAAAATTAACAGTTAACAATTACTCATCAAAGATGATAGAGATTACTTTATGTTTCTTGTGAAAGAGTAATGGAAAGTTTTAACACCGGGTAAAAATTGATTTTATGAGTAGTGAGCAACTTGAAGATATCGAAATTCAATTACTATTGGAAGGCGTCTACCGTTACTACGGATTTGACTTCAGAAATTATGCTCCTGCTTCACTTAAGCGTCGTATCTGGAATGCAATTCGTTTAGAGCATTTAACCACCGTCTCTGGATTGCAAGAAAAAGTCCTTCATGATCATAATTTTATGGAGCGATTTATATTCAATCTTTCCGTAAATGTTACATCTATGTTTCGAGATCCAAGTTTTTTTCTGGCATTTAGAAACAAAGTAGTACCGATCTTAAAAACTTACCCTTTTATTCGTATTTGGCATGCCGGATGTTCTACTGGCGAAGAAGTCTATTCTATGGCAATTTTGCTAAAAGAAGAAGGACTTTATGAGCGATCTCGGTTATATGCTACTGATATTAATGAAACAGTATTAAGAAAAGCAAAAACAGGAATTTTTTCCTTAGAATTGATGCAAGAATATACCAATAATTATCTACGCTCAGGTGGGAATAAATCCTTTTCCGAATATTATACTGCGGCATATGATAACGCAATATTTTCTCCAGCACTCAAGGAAAATATCGTATTTTCATTACACAACTTGGCAACAGATAGTTCATTTAATGAATTTCATGTTATATTGTGTCGTAATGTATTAATTTATTTTAATAAGTTACTACAGCAACGAGTCCACAATCTTTTTTACGAAAGTATTGTGAGGCTTGGAGTTTTGGGTGTAGGACGTCAAGAAACAATAAAATTTACACCTCATGAAAAAGACTATGAAGAGTTAGAAAGCAGTGTAAAGCTTTATCGCAGAATTAGATAGTAGCAATTCACTGTTAGCCAATTCATAATCAAAGTTCTAGCGACTGAATGCAAGACATTTATGGCATTTAAACTCATTGTTATCGGTACATCTTTTGGTGGATTACACGCTCTCCAAATTTTACTACCGGGTTTACCGAAAAGCTTTCCAGTACCTGTAGCAATAGTCCAACACCGCCACAAAACTTCTGATAACAGTTTAAGTTCATTATTGCAGCGTTACAGTAATTTAATAGTAAAAGAAGTGCAAGACAAAGAGGAAATTTTACCAGGATGTGTATATTTAGCTCCAGCAGATTATCACTTACTGGTAGAAACTAAAGATGAAACAGCCTCCTACTCTTACTTTACTTTGTCTACCGATGCTCCTGTCATTTATGCACGACCATCGATTGATGTGCTATTTGAAACGACAGCCGATGGTTATGCTGACAAAGCGATCGCCGTCATCTTGACGGGAGCTAATCATGATGGTGCCCAAGGTTTAGCGAGAATCAAAGCACGTGGTGGCAAAACAGTGGTAGAAGAACCTTCAACAGCCGCTTGTGCGACAATGCCCAAAGCCGCTATAGCGACTGGAGCCGTAGACAAGATTCTGCATTTACAGGATATTGCCCCTTTTTTAGTGAAAATTTGCTCATAACCGAATGATGAAGGGAAGGGCAGTAGAGGAGTAGGTATAAATAATTATATAGTCGAAAGGGGTAGGAAATAGACCATTACCCTCTTTCTTTAGATAGAAAATGAATAGTTAGCATCCATCTATTACATCACCTAGCATCATGTACGACATCTAAGGTTTACACTGGAACATGCAAGTGGCTGACGCTCTTAATGCTGGTAGGTGAATGTTGACAATGAAGAGATGACGAATCACTTACAATAGCCAAATCTATAACTTAAGATAGTGGGAGAAAATCAACCCTAAAGGTCACAGTCAAAAGGAAGACGTTAAAACGCCTTTGTCTCTTCCTGAAAGCATATAAATAAAATGTCATTTGAATCGAAAGTTAACATCCTACTGGTTGATGATTATCCGGAAAATTTACTCGCACTAGAGGCAATTTTAGAGAGCCTTGGTCAAAATTTAGTGAGGGCTACATCTGGTGCAGAAGCGTTGCGCTGTTTACTTAATCAAGATTTTGCAGTAATTCTGCTGGATGTGCAAATGCCAGACATGGATGGCTTTGAGACAGCAACACTTATTCGACAACGAGAGCAATCACGTCATACACCAATTATTTTTCTGACAGCGTTTAGCAGTAGCGATAACATGGTGTTTAAAGGGTATTCTCTTGGCGCAGTGGACTATCTATTCAAGCCAATTGAGCCGGAAATCTTAAAATATAAAGTAGCCGCGTTTGTTGATTTGTTTCAGAAAACTGCTGAGGTGAAGCGACAAGCAGTACAGCTGGCAGCGATGAATGCTGAACTAAAAAAACGCGAAGAGATGTTTCGCTCTTTAAGTGCTTGCTCACCTGTGGGAATTTTTTTAACAGATACAGAAGGTAAATGTACTTATACCAATCCCCGTTACCAGGCTATTTGTGGCGTGACACTAAAGGAAAGTTTAGGCAACAACTGGACGCAAAAAATTAATTCCGAAGACCAAGAACAGATAAGTAGCGAGTGGTATAGTGCATTTAGAGAAGGTCAGGAATACAAAGGTGAATTTCGGATCGTCTCTCAAGAAGGACTTGAGCGCTGGGTTTCCGTGTCATGTTCACCAATGTTAGAGCAACATCAAGTGACTGGTTATGTCGGCACATTGGAAGATATTACAAAGCGCAAACAAGCAGAAGAAGAACACATTAAGTTGATTTGCGAGCAAACAGCAAGACAAGAAGCGGAAACAGCAAATCGCCTGAAAGATGAGTTTTTAGCAACCCTTTCCCATGAACTTCGCACACCCTTAACTTCTATACTTGGCTGGGCTAAACTACTGCGTCAGCGAAGATTTGATGAAAAAGCAACAAGCAATGCTTTGGAAACAATTGAACGCAATGCGACTTTGCAGGCTAAATTAATTGAGGATATCTTAGATGTCTCACGTATTATGCGTGGGAAACTCCATTTAAATCTCTGCCCAGTTAACTTAGTGTCTGTCATTTCAACAGTTGTTGATTCTGTGCAGCTGCAAACTGAGGCCAAAAATATTCAACTCGAGTATATTATTGAACCAGTAGCAGCAGAGGAGATAGGGAATACCTCGTTCTCTAGTTCCTCTGCTTTCGTTCTCTCTTCCCCTTTTGTTGTCTCAGGAGATCTCAACCGCTTACAGCAAATTGTCTCGAATATCGTCAGTAATGCGATTAAGTTCACATCCAGTGGCGGACGGATTGAAGTACGACTATCAGTATTAGAAGAGAATTTAGAAATACAAGGAAAAGGAGACGTAGCGGCTAACTCAAACACAATCTCCATGTCTACCACAGTCTCTTATGTCAAAATGACTTTCAGTGACACAGGTAGCGGTATCAGCCCAGATTTTCTTCCCTATGTTTTTGAGCGCTTTCGTCAAGCTGATAGCAGTATCACCAGAAACCAAGGTGGATTGGGGCTAGGGCTGGCGATCGTTCGTCATTTAGTCGAATTGCATCGCGGCAGTGTTCGGGCAGAAAGTCCTGGATTATCACAAGGAGCAACTTTTACTGTCAAGCTGCCACTTTTAAATGCAAGGGTGAGTGGAAATGGTAAAGGGTTATCTCGGAATCAGGCGGAGAGCGCAAGTAGAAGTAAGTCAGGAGTCATGAATGAAGGTAGTTCGTAGTAAAACCCCATGAATAAATTTAGGGGTTGTAACTAACTTCACACTACTAAATCTGGAAAGACTTCTTGCACGGCAGAATGAAGCAAGCGATGATTTTGCACATTCAAACCTTTAGCTAGTGCAGGATTTATGATCAGTGCTTCCACACCTAAGTTGGCTAACTGTACTATATATGGTAAAGTACTGTTGTTAAGTGCTTGAGTTGAAGTCCAAGGCACTGCCCCTGGCATATTAGGAACTCCATAATGCACCACTCCCTCTTCAACGTACACTGGGTTAGTATGAGATGTAGCATGCAATGTTTCTATACAGCCACCTTGGTCAACCGCAACATCTACTATGACTGAACCAGGGCGCATTTGTTTGACTAAATCGCGTGAAACAAGGATGGGTGCTCTACGCCCAGGAACTAAAACTGCACCAATAAGTAAATCAGCCTCTTTAACAGTGGTTTCAATATGAGTGGAGTTACTGTAGAGTAGTTCAACTCTGGAGCCAAATAAAGTTTCCAGATAGGATAAGCGTTCAACATTAACATCTAAAATATGTACGGAAGCTCCCATACCTACAGCTATCTTCGCGGCTTCTGTGCCAACAACACCACCGCCTAAAATCACGACTTTACCAGGTTTAACTCCAGGGACACCACCTAAAAGAACTCCTCTACCACCAGAAGAACGTTCTAAGAACCTTGCGCCAAATTGTACTGACAAGCGACCGGCAATAATGCTCATGGGTGTGAGCAAGGGTAATTTGTTATTGCCTGATTGTTCCACCGTTTCGTAGGCGATCGCCGTTACGCCACAATCAATTAAATGCTCGGTCAATTTCCGATCAGCTGCCAGATGTAGATAAGTAAACAACATCTGTCCCTTCTGCAAAAATTGATACTCTGTACTCAAAGGCTCTTTAACTTTGACAACTAACTCTTGATTCCAAGCAACTTCTGGAGTGAAGACAATCTCCGCACCAGCACTTTTATAGTCATCATCTGTGAATCCCGCACCATCACCCGCCTGAGTCTCGACAAAGATGGCATGACCGTTTTCTTTAAGTACCCTTACACTAGTTGGACTTAACCCAACTCGAAACTCCCGATCCTTTGTTTCTTTAGGAACGCCAATTTTCATTTATTGCCTCTAAATTCACTTTGCTTAGCTTTAGTTTGTCAGTATAATCTCTTGTATTTTGAATCAAAAACTACGGATTTGCCTGATTTTTCCAGGAAGGGCAATGGGGAGTGGGGTGAACGATCCCAATGTCTCCTCTTCTTTCAAATTCCAGCAGACTTGACGAAGACTATATTCTTTCTAAAATGAATGAAGAATCGTAAATTAATGTAAATAGTGGTAATAATACTTAAGCATCTTTAAAGTAAACGTTTATTCGCCAAGAGGTTTTTGCTAATGAAGACACAACCACAGCCAAGCGTTACCCCTAAGCTAGAGGAGCCAAAATTTGGGTTCAATGAATATGCAGAGCGTTTGAATGGTCGAGCT
The DNA here is from genome assembly GCA_937873135.1 of uncultured Scytonema sp. Lineage (GTDB taxonomy): Bacteria > Cyanobacteriota > Cyanobacteriia > Cyanobacteriales > Nostocaceae > Rhizonema. The sequence continues at coordinate 12,634 of CALMVQ010000357.1, forward strand.
GCTATGATTGGCTTTGCTTTAATGGTGGTGATTGAATACCTCACTGACCAAGGAGTCATATCATGGCTAGGTTTGCAATAGGGTAACAAAAGTGTTGACTGTTAAGTGTTATACTAAGATATACAGTCAAAAAGAAAGGCAGCTATGCTGGAGGCAGAGGGCAGAAGGTATCATACAATACAATAGGGGTTCAAGCCCTATTGATTGAAGACCACCAACCTCCGGTCTGGTGCAGGCTTGAACCCGATTTGGGCAAGGCAGGACAAAGAACAGAGATATAAATTGGTATAAAAAAATATATCTTACCTTCTGCCCTCTGCCCTCTGCCCTCTGCCCTCTGCCTTGCTCGAAGGGCTGGTCAACACTCATAGGCAAAATTACTTGAAAAATAAAGTTTTTGTCACAGTAAGCGTTTACGCACAGTAAAGAAAATTATAATATAATTAGCACTTATTGATATACCCTAATTGCAGGTAAGGTATTCTCAATAAAATTATATAAAAGTTGTACAGGAATAAACTAAAGCTGTGATGAATGTTCTATTGCCCCGTTTTATAAAGTCTTCCTATCGAAAAGAACCACTAATCACTGTATTGATAACAATGGGAGTCGTAGATGCATTGATTGGTGGTTTAAATGATAGCTGGTCTTTATTTGGTTTTGGCGTATGTGCAGCAGGATTAACCCTTTCCTATAAGTGGTGGCGAGTGCTTCAGCGTCGGCCTTTCCCCGAAGAACCTGTCATACAACATTACTTGCCGTCTCGCTCATCAAATTCAGCTTTACCAACATTAAACAGTTATAAGAAAAACTCTTCAAACACCTAATTTTATGATGAAGTGACTTCGTTTTTGAGTGGGAAAGGAGAGTAGGAATGGCAAGGGGGTAATATAATTAAAACTTATGAATTTGCTGAAAAAATTCTTGAACTCCAGTGCCGGAAAGCTATTCATACTAATGAATTGTACAGTTTCGGTGGCGATCGCTCCCACGATCTTGATCCCATCGGCAGTTACGGCAGAGATCCAATTTACACCAAATTCTACATCTTTAAGGAGTATCAACCCCCTACTCGTTTATATCTTCACAGAACATACGGGTACAGTTAAGTCTTTAGCCTTTAGTCCAGATAGCAAAATTCTTGCAAGTGGTGGTTCTGAGAACGATGGGATCATTCGCTTGTGGAATATGAATACTGGTAAAAGGGCAGCAATTTTTCGCAAAGCGCAGAAAACAGCAGTGGAATCCTTACTGATTTCACCAGACTCTCAAACTTTAGCCAGTTGTAGTGATGATCACACTATTAACATTTGGAATTGGAATCTAAAAAATAAGAAGTATATATTTACACGCTCTTTTGTAGGACATACAAGCAATGTACTGTCTTTAGCCATAACTCCCGATAGTAAAATACTCGTTAGCGGTGCACAAGACGGTATTCGCTTGTGGGATATGGTACAACAGCGCCCACTTGCTACCTTAGTACGCTTTGATAACATTGATACAGTAGCGATTAGTCCTGATGGTCAGATCCTGGCAAGTGGTGATAATAAAGGTTTAATGAAGCTATGGGACTTAAGGAGTGGCAAATTAATCCGTACAGTTTCAGCACATTCTGACATTGTGAGTGCCGTAGCCTTTACCCCAGATGGAAACACCTTAGTTAGTTCTAGCCGCGATCACACAATTAAACTTTGGAATGTCAATACAGGAGAACTTCTACGCACCTTGCAAGGAAACAATTGGGTGAACGCTATTGCTATTAATCCCAGTGGACAGATAATTGCTAGTGGGGGCAGAGATGGAGTGAAACTATGGAATTTGACGACAGGAGAGCTAATAGATACACTTTACGGACATTCTGACTGGATCAGCGCGATCGCATTTAGTCCCGATGGGAAAATGCTTGCAGCCGGCGGATTTGATACACGAATTAACATTTGGCGACTTTAATCAGCTATTGACTGTTAGCTATTAGCAACAAACTTGAGCCAACACCACGCATTATAAATGCGTGGATTCAGGCAGAGAGTTGGCGATAACTTTTTGCCCGAACTGCAAGCAGTCAGCTATCTGGTCATCGTTTCTCTGCTTATCAGACAACAGCTCTGGGGCAATCAACCCACTTTCAGACGAGCTTACTTGTTTGCGGTTTAAAAACTCCTGCCATGCGTCTAAGAGGATCGACTCCGACCCCGAATACTGACTTGCAGCATTCAACAATGACAGTCTATCGTTTTGATTAACAAATCTACTCAAATACGCTGTAAACAAATCACGCTGCATTATGATTCCAGTTGCATCATGATGAACTCTTTCAGATAGCGTTTTCTTACTACGACTTCCATCTAAATGAGATTGTGACAACGCTGTTTTCTGAGTAGAAAACTTGTGAACACTTCCACCAGCTTTCTCAGCTTTGCGAACGAGTTCTGATTGTACAAATCCGGGTGACTTGGCAGATATCGCCTTACCATAACGCTTTTGCCATGCTTTCACCGAGACATTCTCGGTTTTAATATCTTTACCATTTCGTAAAATTTCATTGACTATCTCACGATTCTTGGTTTTGGCATATGCGGCTTTTTTACGCTGTAATTCCTGTTTCTTTTGGACAGCTTTTCTATAATTACTGGACGAGTTCCACTGATGTTTACCTTTCTTAATCTTGCCTTTCTTTTTGACTGTACGATGACCCTTTTTCACTTCAAAATCAGGTTCGTAGTTATCTGGGTTGATTGCTCTGTGTGAGCGCTGCATTTTTCTTTGTAGTGCAGTTATCTCTTTTTCATAAGTCGGTACCTTTTCAGCAAAAGGTAATAATCCCGCCTTCTTACAGCCAACAAAAGCAATATTGGAAATATTAAGGTCAAGCCCAATCAAGCCGTCAGAAAGGTAGTTGTTTTCTTTTTGGTAGGGTAGACCCTCATTAGTTAGTTGAGCATACCAACGAAGTTTACCGTTTAACTCCCTCCTTAACAAGCGAACGTACTTGATAGGAGAGGTTAGACCATGCATGCATCATGACGAGGTTGGACTCATCGATGAATGGTCTTAATTTGAGACTACCCCAAATTAATTGATTGTCTTTCCAACGTAATCCTTGTTTGTTAGTCTTACCTTCAATAGAACGAAAACGACTAGGTACTTTGAAACGAACTTTTTTAGCTCGCCCAAACATTACCCGTTCAGATGCCATAAATGCTCTTTTAGCAATGGTCTGTTGAGTATTTGAATCAACTTTTTGAGCTATCCACTTAGAGGAATTAGCAACAATATTTGCATAAGCTTGAAGGCCAAAGTCAGAATACCTATAAGCTTGACGGGCAGCACTAAAAGCCTCAATCCGCTCTTTTTTGTTTGTCTTAGATATTTTTTTAGCTATTTTAAATGTCTCAGAATCGCGCACCAACTCCATGCGAGTCATTGCTTCACTAAGACATGCATTATAAAGCTGTCTGGAAGCTTCAAACTTTGACAATAACTCTGATTCTTGAGAACTATTAACTTTCAATGGAAACTCTGTGATGAAAGATGGGGTACTTTTCTTAGGCATTTAAAAATCACCTCCTTTTTATTTTTCTATGACGTCATTGTACCTTTAATTTGATATCATGAACAGATTTAGTACAAGATTTTCCAACCAAGAATATGAAGATGCGTCCTAAGCTCAGCAAAATAACAGAAAGATCTATCAATGATTTAGTTAGAGAAGCTGTTATACCAATTTAATATGAAGCTGCATATAATAGAGTTGTGAACTACATAAATTTCAGTAACCATGAGCCGCCCATTCAAGATTGAGATTACAGAGAGCGAAGAGGAACTAAAAAAACGCCTACAAACAGCTAGATTGGCAAACCAGAAAGAACAGCTACAGATGCTGTGGTGGCTCAAGAGTGGACAGGTAAATGAACAGCAGGAAGTGGGTAAACGTTTGGGCCGAGATACTTCAACGGTGACAAGATGGTTACAGAAATATCGATTGGGTGGGCTTTCTAGTTTATTGGAAATCAAGAAAGCGCTCTTGTGCAAAACGGAAAATCAATGATGATGCGATCGCCGCCCTCGAACAGGAGTTGAAAACGGAAAAAGGGTTTAGTAGCTACGGTGCGATAGTTGAGTGGTTAAAACAAGAACATGGACTTGATGTTGAGTATGGAACTGTTTATGCATGGGTTCGATATCGTTTAGGAGCAAAACTAAAAGTACCACGTCCTCAAAGTTACAAGCACTGGCGTTGAGTTAGTATCTGAGTTTAAAAAAAACTCGGTATGATTCTGAACAGCCTCGAAAAGCTTCTGGCACAAGGTAAACCTGTTCATTATCTCTGTCAAGATGAAACTAGAGTTGGACTCAAAACTCTAACAGGAAAAGTAATTACAGCTGCTGGAGTCAAACCGACTGTAGAGGTTAAATGGCAACGAGACAATTTTTGGATTTATGGCGCAATTGAACCAATGAGTGGAAAACATTTCCAGCAGGAATACCCCAAACTCAATGGTGAATATTTTCAACAGTTTTTGGACTGGTATCTTGTGCAATTAGGCGACGAATATGCAATTTTACAGATTGACCTAGCTCCCGCTCATACTAGTTTTGCTATTCGCTGGCCAGAAAATATTATTCAAGAGCTTCAACCACCTCATTCTCCCGAACTTAACCCTATTGAAAGACTTTGGCAGTTGCTCAAAAAGTCGCTCAAAAATGAACTATTTTCTTCTCTACAAAATTTACGCGATCGCATACAAGAGATATTCGATAAACTTACATCTGAGCAGGTAATTTCTGTCTCCTCTTATAACTTTATTTTAGAAGCTCTTTTCTATGCAGCTTCATATTAAATTGGTATTAGAGCTTATGTTAAGCAAACACTTAAAAATGAAGGCAGTTCAAACTGCACGAGATGTCTTTCCGCCCCGATATGAATAACGTATATGTATCAATTCATTGAATTTCTTGATACATATACTTCGGGGCTACCAGACATCCCGATCTTTTTAGGTGTTTTGGAGCGTGAATGATTTAGGATTGCTATAGCAGTCCTAAATAAGAGTGTGAGAATTTGAGTTTGCCACCGAACTGTAATCTCTCCTTGGCAACAGGGGAAGGCAGTAGCTATGAGGTAAATTTTATTACATTTTTTTTAGGATTACTATAAAAAAGTCGCCAAATTTGAACGGCAAAACATGGGCAGTATTTGGGAACTAGATTTTTATTCGCGTCCAATAGTGGACGAGCAGGGGAAAAAAGTTTGGGAAATCTTGGTGTGTGAGAGTCCTTTAGATACACGGAGAAAAGTTGATTCGCTGTTTCACTATTCTCAATATTGCCCCAGTTCGCAGGTAAATTCCGTGTGGTTGGGAACGGCATTGACTGAAGCGATTTCTCAAGCGAAAGAAGCACCAATCCGAATCCGCTTTTTCCGCCGCCAAATGACCAATATGATTATTAAAGCTGGCAACGACTTAGGCATTCCCGTCCATCCCAGCCGCCGTACTTTAGTGCTTAACCAATGGCTGCAACAGCGGATGGAGTCTGTATATCCTCAAGAACCAGGCTATCAAGAAGTCGTGACAAATCCGTCAGTACGCTTGCAGAGTCCTATACCTCAACGCTTACCAGATGCTTTAGCAGGACAGGAGTGGGGATTTGTGACCTTAAACGCTGTAGAATTTACAGAAATGCCCGAATGGGAAATTAGCTTTGGCGAAGCTTTTCCCTTAGAGATGGCAAAAGTCTCACCAGAAACACCCATTCCCGGTATTGTCATTTTCTCACCCAGAGCGTTACCTTTAGCAGCTTGGCTCTCAGGTTTGGAGTTAGCTTGGGTGAGATTTGATTCAACTGAAGGGGCTAAATTACTTTTGGAAACTGGTGCTATTGAAAGCTGGATTTTAGCAAATATCGGAAATCCGCAAATCTTAACAGAAGCTGAAAAGTTTGAAAAAGCTAAGCAAAAAGCCCATGGAGTGCATTTTATAGCAGTGCAATCAGATCCCCAAGCAGAATCTTTTGCAGGGTTTTGGCTGTTACAAGAGGTCAATCTGGCGTAAATTGGTTGAGGTAATGGAGAAATAGAGTTAGGAGTGAGAAGTTATGAGTTTTTACTCCTAGACTTCTCTGTTTTCCCAATTCGACAGCTAATAACAAAATATGGTGCCTAAAAAGTTACCACAAGATACACTAGCAGAACAACTGCTGCAACTTGCTATAAAATGCGGGGCACAAGCAGCTGAGGTGTATCAGTCGCGCTCGCTGTCTCGACCGGTGTTTTTTGAAGCCAACCGACTGAAGCAGATAGAAACTAGCCAAGCTGAAGGGACAGCACTGCGGCTGTGGCAAAACGGGCGTCCTGGACTCACGGTGGCTTACGGTTCTGTGGAACCACAAGCAATGGTGGAACGTGCTTTGGCCCTGAGTCAGTTAAATCAACCTGAAGCAATCGAATTAAATAGCGACACGAGGCCTTCCTATCCAGATTTGGGAGAAGATATCTCGCAAGAGAAATTAGTTGACTGGGGGAGAGAAGCGATCGCACTCATTCGCGATGTCTACCCGGATGTTGTGTGTGCTGCTGACTGGGAATGTGATGTTGAAACCACCAGACTTGTTAACACGCTTGGTTTAGATTGCCACTACACCGACACGACTCTCAGTTGCTATATCTCCGCAGAATGGGTAAGAGGTGACGATTTTTTGAGTGTCTCTGATGGTCAAATAGAAAGAGGTTGGCTCAATCCCGAGAAAGTCACTCAACAAATTTTGCAGCGTTTGACTTGGGCGAGAGAAAACGTTTCGCCCTCAACAGGTCGCATCCCTGTTTTATTTACTTCCAAAGCTGCTGATATGCTTTGGGGTACCGTACAAGCAGCTTTGAATGGCAAGCAAGTTATTGAAGGCGCGTCTCCTTGGGCGGAACGTCTGGGTAAACCAGTCATCGCACCCTTTCTCACCCTCTATCAAGATCCCCAAGCAGGACCATATAGTTGCCCTTTTGATGATGAAGGTACACCCACTCAGCCTTTAGTCTTTATTCAAGATGGGGTTTTGCAGTATTTTTACTGCGATCGCACCACCGGACGCCGTTTAGGTAATGCTTCTACTGGTAACGGTTTTCGTCCCGATCTAGGTAGTTATCCTACCTCTGGCTTGTTTAATTTTCTGATTCAGCCTGGTTCGGGCTCCTTACAAGACTTAATTCAACAACTAGATAATGGTTTGATTGTCGATCAAATGCTGGGTGGCGGGAACGGTATTTCTGGTGACTTTTCCATAAATGTCGATCTCGGCTACCGCGTCCAAAATGGTCAGATAGTCGGACGAGTTAAGGATACGATGGTTGCGGGAAATATTTACACAGCATTGAAACAATTAGTTAAACTGGGTGGCGATGCTGACTGGAATGGTTCTTGCTATACTCCATCTCTAATCGTGGAAGGACTCTCCACCACAGGAAGAAACTATTAATTTAATTAGGACGTGGGGAATTCAATTAAAAATTAAAAATTTGACATGAGTGCATTTTTAAGTCTTAATTCTTCATCTCCCCCTCTTTGAACTGCTCCTCCTCCCCCTCTCACCATGTGGCATCTACCTTTGTTACGGTACATTCGCCAACAGTTGCGACCACGGCGTCGCTTGGCAATTTTTGAAGCTTGTTTGATTGGTTTGGTTTCTGCTTTAGCTGCAGTTTTACTTAAAGCTGGGGTCGGATGGTTAGGTGCATGGCGGGTGCAGCAATCGCTGTTACTACCTGCTTGGTTGTGGCTACCTGGTGTTGGACTCAGTTGTGGATTCCTTGCAGGTTGGCTGGTTGAGCGTGTAGCACCAGAAACTTCAGGTAGTGGTATTCCTCAAGTGAAAGCAGTGCTGGGTCGTGTCCCCATCGCCCTAAATTTGCGGGTTGCCTTGGTTAAGCTAGTTGGTGGTATTCTTGCTCTAGGTTCAGGGCTGGCTTTGGGAAGAGAAGGACCAACAGTTCAGGTGGGTGCAGCCTTGGCATCTCAACTGAGTCGCTGGTTTCCCACTTCCCCAGATCACCGACGTCAGTTAATTGCAGCTGGTGCGGGAGCAGGTTTAGCAGCTGCTTTTAATACACCAATTGCGGGTGTATTGTTTGTGGTAGAAGAACTCCTCCAAGAATTCTCCGATTTTACTTTGGGCACTGCAATCCTGGCTTCTTTCATTGGTGCAGTTGTCTCCCGCCTATTAGGGGGTCGTAGCTTAGATATTAATCTTTCAAGTGTCCCGACAAACTTTTTTGTCCAAGATATTCCCTTCTACCTAGTTTTGGGAGTTTTGGCTGGAGTAATAGGAGCGTTATTTAATCAAGGAATCATTGCCAGCTTAAGTTTCTACAGACGCTTCATACATGTTGGATTACCTATTCGTGTGGCACTGGCTGGGCTAGTTTCTGGTTTAATTGTCGCTTTTTTGCCACTTTCGTTTCGGGATAATACTGGGGTACGGGAATTTCTGATTACAGGTGAGGCTAACTGGTCGGTCGCGGCGATCTCATTTGTTGCCCAGCTGATTCTAACCCTCATCGCTTATGGCTCTGGTGTGCCTGGAGGATTGTTTGCTCCAGCCCTAACTCTTGGGGCGGCTCTTGGCTATTTGGTCGGTGTCAGCGAACAGAGTCTGCTGTCTCCCCTACATCTAAATAGTGGATTACCTGTCACCTACGCATTAGCGGGAATGGGTGCATTTTTTACTGCCGTTGCTAGAGTGCCAATTACGGGAATTGTTATTGTCTTTGAGATGACAACAAACTTCAACCTAGTGCTACCTCTAATGATTGGCTCGGTAACATCGTATTTAGTTGCCGAAAGGTTAGTGCCGGGATCACTGTACGACAAACTTTTAGCTTGGAATGGGATTACGATTGAAAAAGAAGTTCCTACTAAAGGTATATTGACACAATTAACAGCAAAAGGAGTGATGCAGGCAAGAGTGGAGACTCTTTCGGTAGAAATGAGTTTAGATGAAGTCATGCAGACGTTTTCTCGATCCCATCATCGTGGTTTTCCCGTAGTCAATAATGGTAAGTTAGTAGGAATTGTTACACAATCAGATCTCTCAAAAATGCGCGAGCGGAACTTGAGTGGAGAGACTCCTTTAAGCGAAATCATGAGTAGTGATCCGTTAACTGTGACTCCCATCCACACACTCAGCAATGTGCTGTATTTGCTAGATCGTTACAAAATTGGTCGCTTGCCAGTGGTAGAAGGGCGAAGATTAGTTGGAATAATTACCCGTGCGGATATTATTCGGGCAGAAGCAGAGCATCTTAATTGTGAAAACGGAGTTCCTGGACCGTCACCAGAACCTTCTTGTATAGTTTATCAAACGCGATCGCCTTGTGTTGGCACCGGTAGAATACTGGTACCGATCGCTAATCCCGATACGGCAGAAACACTGTTACAAATGGCAGCAGCTATTGCTCGCGATCGCCACTATGAAATCGAATGTGTGCAAGTGATGCTTGTTTCTCGCAATAATTCCCCAGCGGAAACACAAGTAAGAACGGCAAAAAGTCGGCGCTTACTGCGACAAGCAGAAGTTTTGGGGAAAAAATGGAAAATCTCAGTGCATACGCAGATTCGCGTTGCCCATGATACGGCACAAGCAATTCTGGAAACAATCAAGGAAAGACACATCGATATCATTTTGATGGGATGGAAAGGCAGCACATCTACCCCAGGAAAGATTTTTGGCGATGTTGTAGACACCTTAATCCGTCAAGCCAACTGTGACGTAGTCCTAGTAAAATTAGGCAATACTTCCCATTTCTCCACGCCCTCATCTCCTCACACTTTTAACCGTTGGCTTGTCCCAATGGCTGGGGGTCCGAATGCATGGGTGGCGATTAAATTGCTACCTGGTTTGGTGACATTGGGTCAGGAGCCACAAGTTCGTCTGACTCAAGTGTTCAAGCAATCTGAGACTGAACCAGATATGACAGTTTTAGAAGAAGCAATCCGCCAACTGATCCATCGCCGCAAATTGTCCAGTACTGTTGTCGCCGCCCCAGTTAAAGCTGATTCTGTTTCTGAAGGTTTGATTAATTTAGTAAAAACAGAACATTATGATGTCGTCGTTTTGGGTGCTTCTCGTGAGGGAATGCTGCAACATGCAATTAAAGGAAATATTCCAGAAGCGATCGCATCAGGTGTCGATAGTACGGTGATTTTAGTCAGGGGGGCAATTACTAATTGAGATGACAGCGGCTTCCTTAGTACAGCATTTCATAAATCCGTGACGAATTGAACCATTTGCTGGCGAGGCTTTTAAGGACACAATAACGCTACGAACTTGTGAAATTCTGTACTTAGTAAACAGACCATGTGCATTTGGGCTTATGACAGTATGAGCTTTTTAGCTTGCGTGTCACCCCCCAGCTTTCAACAACCTGCTACCTACTCCTCACTCCTGACTCTTATTGAGGCATCCGCCAAATCTTAACAGTCTTGTCAAAACTACTACTAGCAAGAGTCTTGCCATCTGGGCTGAAGACGACAGACCATACTCTCTGAGAATGCCCAACAAGTGTATGAACTTGTTGTCCTGTTTCTAGATTCCATAGTTTGATGGTTTTATCCCAACTACTACTGGCAAGAGTTTTTCCGTCAGGACTAAAACTGACGGAACTCACTTTATTAGAATGGCCTGTTAAGGAAAGGAATTCACTTCCCGAATCCAAATTCCACAATTTAATAGTATTGTCCCAACTA
>CALMVQ010000358.1:0-44634 GCA_937873135.1 uncultured Scytonema sp.
TTAAATACAAAACTCAGAACTCATCAATAAGCACTCAGCACTCATCACTCAGCACTCAGCACTCAGCACTCAGCACTCAGCACTCACTTAGACAACCGACATTGGACGGCTACCTGCGGCATGACGATCCACGACTTGATCTAGCAAGCCATAATCTTTGGCTTCCTCAGGAGACATAAAGAAGTCTCTTTCAGTGTCTTCAGCAATCTTCTCTATGGGTTGACCAGTGTGTTCGGCTAAATACTCGTTGAGCCGCCGCTTGTGATAAAGAATTTCTCGAGCTTGAATTTCAATATCAGTCGCTTGTCCCTGAGCGCCTCCCAAAGGTTGGTGAATCATAATCCGAGAATGAGGTAAGCTCATGCGCTTACCCTTAGTACCGGCGCTCAGGAGGAAAGCACCCATACTTGCTGCCAATCCGGTACACACGGTACAAACATCCGGGCGGATGTGCTTCATAGTATCAAAAATACCCATGCCTGCCGTCACTGAACCACCTGGAGAATTGATATACATATAGATATCTTTCTCCGAGTCTTCAGCATCTAAAAACAGCAGTTGGGCAACAATTAAGTTTGCTTCATTACTGTCTATAGGCTGTCCCATAAAGATGATGCGTTCACGTAACAGCCGTGAGTAGATATCAAAGGCGCGTTCGCCCCGACCCGATTGTTCAATAACGATAGGAATCATCTAGTCTACTAGTAGGTATTTTTTGACGCTCTCCGTCCTAAAGGATCGGAGATTCTTAAAGCCTTTCGACTCTAATATCCTGACTACTCAGGTTCCTAGGCTCAATACGTTTGCCTTAAAAGGCGTATTGATGTCTCCTCAAGGTTTTTCGGGCGTGACTTTCTCCAGTCCGGAAGTAGGTTTTAACGTCTTGTCTGACTCTTTTAATGTATCACAATTTTCATCATTCATGCCCTTAGAAAAGCCGTCCTACAAGGACGGGCTTTTAAACCCATTTCTCTGATAAATATTTGAACGATTTCAGCAGTTGATTGTTTTGTGTGATCGCTTTCTTCTTTTAGTTAACGTTGAATTTTGTCAGCAAACGATCACTGTGTCAGCATTTTTACTGTCACATTTCCGGAATTATCTGATCTGTCAGTGTATATAAATAATAGGAAGTGGATTTGTGTTAATCAGTCCTACGTTAGAAAAACATCCACCCTTGAGGAGAAACGAGCCATGTTAGAAAAATTTGTGCAAGCTACCATTCTTACTTTTTTACTCCACTTGATCGTTGTACTTAATTCAAACACCACATTTCAATCAAAAGCCATCCCATCTTTGGACACGGCGTCAGGGTCAATCGCGAAAACGCTGCTGAGTTCTGTGCGTTAAGATTAACCATATTGAAAGTGGAAACTCCCTTTTGAGGGTTATTCAAAATTCAAAATTTAAAATCTCAAATCTTTTCGAGGTAGACTAGGCACAGAAGGCAAATTCCTGTGTTTAATCATGACTAATCGCCTTGCTGAAGCTAAGAGTCTATATCTCCGCAAACACGCTCTCAACCCCATAGACTGGTGGTTCTGGTGCGATGAAGCACTCGCAACTGCAAAGGCACAGAATAAACCGATATTTCTCTCCATTGGTTACTCTAGCTGCCACTGGTGTACTGTCATGGAAGGGGAAGCTTTTTCTGACCCGGCTATTGCTGAGTATATGAACGCTAATTTTCTTCCTATTAAAGTCGATCGGGAAGAAAGACCTGACCTCGATAGTATTTATATGCAAGTTCTACAGATGATGAGTGGTCAAGGGGGTTGGCCTTTAAACATTTTTCTATCTCCAGAAGATTTAGTGCCATTTTATGCTGGAACTTATTTTCCAGTTGATCCCCGCTACGGTCGTCCTGGTTTTCTGCAAGTTTTACAAGCACTTCGCCACTATTATGATACAGAAAAAGAAGACTTGCACAATCGCAAAGCAGTAATTCTGGAGTCGCTTCTGACTGCTGTGGTGTTGCAAGCGGACAACGTCACGGAGTCTCAAGATAATGAATTGTTACAAAAAGGCTACTCAATCAGTACTCGGATTATCACACCAAACCCATCGGGCAATAGCTTCCCGATGATTCCCTACGCGGAATTAGCTCTACGCTTAACTAGGTTTAATTGGGAAAACGAAGCGAGTGACAGCAAGCAGGTTTGTACTCAACGAGGATTAGACTTAGCACTGGGTGGAATTTATGATCATGTAGGTGGTGGCTTTCATCGCTACACGGTTGATCATACCTGGACGGTGCCGCATTTTGAAAAGATGCTCTATGACAACAGTCAAATAGTCGAGTATCTAGCTTCTTTATGGAGTGCAGGAGTGCAAGAACCAGCTTTTGAACAGGCAATCTTCTCTACTGTGCAATGGCTGAAGCGGGAAATGACTGACAAGAGTGGATATTTCTTTGCAGCTCAAGATGCTGATAGTTTTACAGATCCAACAGCAGCAGAACCAGAAGAAGGAGCATTCTACATCTGGAGTTATAGCGAATTAGAACAACTGCTAACTCCTCTTGAGCTAACGGAATTGCAACAACAATTTACCGTAACTCCTAACGGTAACTTTGAAGGTAACAATGTGTTGCAAAGGCGTTATCCAGGCAAACTGAGTGAAACACTCTCAACGACACTGACAAAGCTGTTTGCCGCACGTCATAATCTGCCACTTCATTCCCTAACAACAGATAATTCTATTACCATCCCTCCTGCCCGCGACAATCAGGAAGCAAGAACAGGCAACTGGCGCGGACGCATTCCTCCAGTGACAGATACAAAGATGATTGTGGCTTGGAATGCTTTGATGATTTCTGGTTTGGCAAGGGCATATGGAGTTTTCCAACAACCAGAGTATCTGGAACTAGCTTCAGGAGCAGCGAATTTCATTATAGATTGTCAGTTTGTTGATGGACGATTCTATCGGTTGAATTATGAAGGTCAACCAACTGTTCTCGCTCAATCGGAAGATTACGCTTTCTTTATTAAAGCCCTGCTAGATCTACATCACGCAACTCTTGGAATCAAGGAACTCTCTTCGCTTACTCCCCCTTCTTTTTGGTTGGAAAAAGCGATCGCTATCCAGGAGGAATTTAATGAATTTCTTTGGAGTGTCGAACTTGGGGGTTATAATAACACATCTCGGGACGCTAGTCAAGATTTAATCGTGCGAGAACGCAGTTATGCGGATAATGCAACTCCTTCAGCTAATGGAATCGCGATCGCCAACCTTGTTCGCCTTGCCCTCCTAACTGACGATCTCCACTATCTAGATTTTGCTGAATTGGGATTGAAATCTTTTAGGAGTGTGATGAATAGCGCTCCTCAAGCTTGCCCGAGTTTGTTTCAGGCTTTGGATTGGTATCGGAACTGTACCTTGATTCGCACCACAACAGAGCAAATCAACTTTCTCAATACTATGTATCTGCCTACTGTAATGTTTGCAACAGCATCCAATCTTTCACCAACAACTGTAGGCTTAGTCTGTCAAGGATTGAAATGTCTTCCTGCCGCAGAAAGTTTAGAAAAGTTGATGCAGCAAATCGACCGATGTCAGACGCGAGGCCGTTAATGGTTAATAGGTAAGTATCAGTGCCCGAAGTGCTGCGACTCAGTCAGTGACAAGAGGAATTCGTAGACAACGATGATACTACTTGAGTTCTGACAAGTCGTACAGGCTTCGGAGTACTGTTGGCGGAATGCTTAGGTTACAAGTACTGCTAACAATTAACCATTCACAACTAACTATTAACAAATGACTAAGTTGACTGCGATTGTTTTGGCTGGAGGTAAAAGTTCGCGGATGGGTCAAGATAAAGCCCTAATTCCCATCCAAGGTGTACCATTGTTAGAATTAGTGTGTGGAATCGCAGGCCGTTGTGCTGATACAGTCTACGTGGTAACTCCTTGGCAGGAACGCTATCAACACTTACTACTGCCCAAATGTCAGTTTATCCGAGAAGTGGCTTTATTTGGTGAAACTGGTGAAGAAACGCCACCAAATGGACCACTCATTGGGTTTGCTCAAGGACTAGCACATGTGGAAACAGAATGGGTGCTGCTGCTTGCTTGTGATCTCCCCAAGTTGCAGGTTTACGTGTTGCAGGAATGGAAGGCTTTTCTGGATGGTGTGGGAGATGGGGCGATCGCTGCTTTGGCTCACCATCCCAAAGGATGGGAGCCGTTGTGTGGTTTCTATCACCGTCGTTGTTTACCAAATCTACTCGACTTTATTCATCAAGGGGGGCGATCATTCCAAGATTGGCTTCAGCAGAATCCTGTACAAGTTTTGCCTATCCCAGAATCTTCCATGTTATTTAACTGTAATACACCAGAAGATTTATTAATGGCTAATGGTTAATTATTCATCGCTAATGACCGTTTCAGTTTAAAATGGAATACCATAATTAAATTTTTAATATGGCAGTATGTGTAATGCTGTCGGCTTGAGTTAGCAAGATGAAACATACCCTTTCAGTGCTTGTAGAAGATGAAGCGGGGGTGCTATCCCGCATTGCTGGATTATTTGCCCGGCGTGGCTTTAATATTGAAAGCCTTGCTGTTGGTCCTGCGGAGCAATTTGGAGTTTCCCGGATTACAATGGTTGTTCCCGGTGATGATCGCGTCATTGAGCAACTTACCAAGCAACTGTACAAGCTCATCAACGTTCTCAAGGTTCAGGACATTACTGAAATTCCTTGCGTAGAGAGAGAATTAATGCTAATCAAGGTAAATGCGACAAGCATCAACCGGGCAGAAGTCATCGAAATTGCTCAAATTTTCCGGGCGCGAGTGGTAGATGTGGCGGAAGATTCTCTGACTGTGGAAGTTGTGGGAGATCCAGGTAAGATGGTGGCGATCGTGCAGGTGCTGCAAAAATTTGGTCTCAAAGAAATAGCTCGTACTGGCAAAATTGCTTTAACTCGTGAATCGGGTGTCAATACTGAGTTGCTCAAGTCTTTAGAAGCAAAGGTTTAGGCTAGTGCAACAAGGCAAAAGTAAAAAGTCAAAAGGCACTCATAATGAAATCCTTATATATCAAGCTTTTGGTTTGAGATTTACTGGTAAGTTATTTCAGCCAGCCTGCACTAGCTGCAGAAATTGATGACATCTTAACAAGATATAGCAACGGATTGATGCTTAGGACAAAAATCAATTCACGGCGGTACGCGCTTTGAAGGCGTCTACCATCAAATTGTCCTGACTGTGGCAACTGCTATAATTTGCTGATGATTAAGTTAACACTCCTTGCCTCTACTGATATTTTTAGAGAAATTTTGGGAAATATATATCTGTAGACTATATACCTGTAAGAAAGACATGATGTTCTTGATATTTCGTCAAGCTGTCATCACACATTTTCTACTCTGTTTGTGCATGTTAGGAGTTGGGTTGCTTCAATTTCCACGAATGCAAAAACTACTTTATAGCAATAAAACTGCTTCTTTAGAGACTTTAGAAAAAGAGATATATTCAGAAAAGCTACGTCTTAACTTACTCAACAAACTGCCGAGTTTTGGCTATGCTAACTTAATCGCAGATTGGACATACCTTGGTTTTGTGCAATACTTTGGTGACGATGAAGTTCGTGACAAAACAGGTTACAGGCTAAGCCCTGAATTTTTTGAAGTCATTCTGGGACGCGATCCGCGTTTTTTAGCAGCTTACCTCAGTCTTTCTACCAGTACTTCCATATATGCTGCAATGCCAGAACGTTCTGTAGAATTAACACAAAGAGGTTTAAAGTCCCTATCTCCTCAAATTCCCCCAAAATCTTATTATGTCTGGCGCTATAAAGGAGTTGATGAATTATTATTTTTAGGAAATTCAACAGCCTCAAAGCAATCCTTTGAAATGGCAGCAGCTTGGGCAAAGACTCATGCCGATCCCGAAAGTCAACAAGTCGCATTTGTTTCTAATCAAACTGCTAAATTTCTCACTCACCATAAGAGCGGTAATTTTGCTAAGATAGTAGGTTGGACAATGATTTTAAATAACAAGGTTGATGAAAAAACTCGCACTAGAGCAATCAGGGAAATTAAAGCTTTAGGAGGAGATGTCATCACTAACTCCGACGGGACAACGAAAATTCAGCTTCCAAAAAAAGATAGTTAGTTGTAAGTTGTTAAAATACTCTTTGGGTAGATGTCAATGAAGGAAAATTTGTAGAGAATGCTGAAAGTTTTAGAACAGTCTGACTTTGAGTATGTTCAGGACTATCCATGATCATTTTCTTCATTTATCCATTACTTACTAGTAACTCACTATTTTTTGGTATAACGGCAAACTTATTCAGTCTCAAACTTTAGAACTAGAAATTAGCGATCCGGGTTTACTCTATGGGGCAACTGTTTTTACCACGTTGCGAGTGTATGACAATTCGCTTGATAGTCGTTTAACTCACTGGCAGGCACACTGCGATCGCCTACAATTTAGCCTGCAAACCTTTGGTTGGCAGCAGCCTGATTGGCAACGCATGCGTCAAGGGGCAGAAATCGTTATGGAAAACTTTCCTGTCCTCAGAATAACGATCTTTCCTGATGGAAGAGAGTGGATAACTGGCAGGTTATTACCTATAAATTTGACGGAAAACCAAAAGAATGGTATACTAGCTATTCTACCTATAGATAGATACGCACGCAGTCTACCTTCTCATAAAACAGGAAATTACCTGAGCGCTTGGTTAGCAAAAAGCAGCGCTCAACAGCTAAATGCTCAAGAAGCAATTTTAGTAGATGCTGCTGGCAGTTGGCTGGAAACCAGTACGGGAAATCTTTGGGGATGGCTCGATGGTATGTGGTGGACACCTCCCAAGATGGATATTTTGCCAGGAGTTGTGCGAAAGGAGCTATTGAACTGGCTCTTGAGTTTTCAGAAAATTAGGGAGGAACCCTGGACAGTTGATGTAGTCAAGAGATTTGAAGCGATCGCTTACACCAATAGTGTTGTAGAAGTCGTCCCATTTCATACGGTCGTGCAGGCTACAGGGAGGCTAATCTATAATTCCCACCATATTAGTCTTCAGCAACTCCGAAAATTTTTTATAGCATCATAGGCGTGGCATTTGCTATATTTTAAGATAAGTTAACATAATTCTAAGAAATGTCCAATCTTGACAAAAAAGAACGGACAAGGAATGTAGGAGGATTGACCAAGCGTGAATAATAAGCGATGGAGAAATGCTGGGCTGTACGCACTGCTGTTTATTGTTGTCATTGCGTTAGGGACAGCGTTCTTTGACAAACAACCACAGAGCAGAGAGACATGGCGGTATAGCCAGTTTATTGATGAAGTACAAAAAGGCGCAGTAGAGAGAGTTAGTATTAGTGCAGATCGGACAACGGCTCTTGTCACGTCTAGGTCCGACCCAAATAAGAAGTTAGTGACTTTGGTTAACGACCCCGAACTGATCAACACACTGAGCAAACAAGGCGTTGATATTAATGTTTTGGCTCAAAACGATGAAACACTTTGGTGGAAGGCACTGAGCAGCTTATTTTTCCCTGTAATGCTTCTCGTTGGCTTATTCTTCTTGCTGCGGCGTGCTCAAAACGGTCCAGGAAGCCAAGCAATGAACTTTGGTAAGTCAAAAGCCAGAGTACAAATGGAACCGCAAACTCAAGTGACTTTTGGTGATGTCGCTGGAATCGACCAAGCCAAGTTGGAACTTAACGAAGTCGTAGATTTTCTGAAAAATGCTGATCGCTTTACAGCCGTTGGAGCAAAAATTCCTAAAGGCGTGCTGCTTGTCGGTCCTCCAGGAACAGGTAAAACCTTACTAGCTCGTGCTGTTGCTGGTGAAGCTGGTGTACCCTTCTTCTCCATCTCCGGTTCCGAGTTCGTGGAAATGTTCGTGGGTGTAGGTGCATCTCGCGTCCGTGACTTGTTCGAGCAAGCAAAAGCCAACGCTCCTTGTATCGTCTTTATTGATGAAATTGATGCTGTAGGACGTCAACGGGGTGCGGGTTTAGGCGGTGGTAACGATGAAAGGGAACAAACCCTTAACCAGTTGCTAACAGAAATGGACGGCTTTGAAGGCAATACTGGCATCATTATTATTGCTGCGACCAACCGTCCCGACGTTTTAGATGCAGCGTTACTGCGTCCCGGTCGTTTCGACCGTCAAGTCGTGGTAGATCGTCCAGATTACGCTGGACGCGTGGAAATTCTCAAAGTTCACGCCCGTGGCAAGACATTAGCAAAAGACGTAGATTTGGAGAGAATTGCTCGGCGGACTCCTGGGTTTACTGGTGCAGATCTTTCTAACCTACTGAACGAAGCCGCAATTCTAGCAGCACGTCGAAATTTAACCGAAATTTCGATGGATGAAATCAACGACGCCATTGATCGCGTACTGGCAGGTCCAGAGAAGAAAGACCGAGTGATGAGCGAAAAGCGCAAAACCTTGGTAGCATATCACGAAGCAGGTCATGCCCTTGTGGGTGCCTTGATGCCAGACTACGACCCTGTCCAGAAAATTAGCATTATTCCTCGCGGTCGAGCAGGTGGTTTAACTTGGTTTACCCCCAGTGAAGACCGGATGGATACTGGTTTGTACAGCCGTGCTTATCTGGAAAATCAGATGGCAGTGGCTTTAGGCGGCCGTCTTGCTGAAGAAATAATCTTTGGTGAGGAAGAAGTCACCACTGGAGCTTCTAACGACTTACAACAAGTCGCCCGTGTAGCTCGTCAGATGGTAACACGCTTTGGCATGAGCGATCGCTTAGGTCCAGTTGCTCTCGGTCGTCAACAAGGCAACATGTTCTTAGGTCGCGATATTATGTCAGAACGCGACTTCTCTGAAGAAACTGCTGCAGCAGTTGATGAGGAAGTGCGCAAGCTGGTAGACACAGCATACCAACGAGCAAAAGACGTGTTGGTCAGTAACCACCACATTCTCGAACTACTTGCACAAATGCTCGTCGATAAAGAAACCGTAGACGCCGACGAGTTACAAGAACTGCTGTCTAGTAATGATGTAAAAGTCGCAAGCTTCGCGTAATAAGTTAGGAGACAAGAGTCAGGAGACAGGAGATAAAAGACGAGAGTTATTATTCCCCTGCTCCCCCTCTTGCCTACTTCCTACGCAAAACTTGAGAGCGCTGACGACGACAATAAGTTACTAAAGACACAAACAATCCCATCCCCACAAGATACTTTATTGGAGCTGGCACCGCTGGATTGGGAGAGAAAAAGCCTTCTATCGTACCAGCAACAATTAACATTGGCACAATCCCAAAGACTAACTGCACAGCTAGAGATCCATAGAATTTTAGTGCTTGCAAACGACGATATTTACCGGGAAATAAAATTGCTCTTGCAAGTAAAAATCCTGCACCACCCGCAAAAAAAATAGCAGGTAATTCTAAGGAACCGTGCGGAAACACGAATGCCCAAAACGGATAAGCAAGATTATTTTGACCGACGAGAGTGGCAATAGCACCAATCGATAAGCCATTAAACACTATTAAGTAAGTTGTGTATATCCCAGCTGTAATTCCACCAGCAACAGCACCAAAGGATACCGAAAGATTATTAATCATAATCTCGGTGGATGCTAGAGGTTCAATGCCTACAATCGAACCCATCCACAATTTATGCTCATCTCGTACCGTTGTGATCAGGTGTTCCGGTACAATCAGTGACATAAAGGTTGGATCTTGCCACGCATACCACCAGGCAAATAGTGATCCCATGAGAAACAAAGCCGTAGCTGCTGCAATGTACGGATATGTCTGCTGTATTAAAGCTGGTAATCCCCAACGGTAGAATTCTAGGACCGCTTGCCATTCTTGTCGTCGCGAACCCTGATAAATCTGCGTATAAGCGCGAGTTGTTAATAAATGTATATTTTGTGTTAAATTATTACCGATTTGCTGTGTCTGAACACGTGCCAAATCTGCTGCTGTGGAACGATATAAACTCGCTAATTCTCTAATTTCCTGCGCTTGTAGTGATTTTAACCCTTTTTTTTCTATTTGCCTTAACAAGGTGTCCAAACGTTGCCAATTTGGTTCTCGCCTCACAATCCAACGTTTAACATTCATAAAATTTGGGAATACTGAGTTTAACTTACACTAAGATAGCCTCAAAGAGGGTGACGAAAAATTCCATTCCTTTTTAGTCTGGGACAGTAATCGCCCCGTTACCATTCTTTGTCCATTAGTAGGGGCGGTTTTCATTTGTTAACCTGTGGTTAAACACTTCGGCTCAAGTAAAACCCTTCCTTAGTATTTACAAATGACAAAGGATGTTCGGCATTTCCTCGTCATTCCTCCCTACCTATAATCTTTGTTAGGTGGGGGAGGAATGACGGATTTGGTGAAGTCGTTTACCGCCTTACTTTCCTGGAGCGTTGAAAATCATGTCTTTTAATCTTAGTTCTCCCACCCCTATCCAACCATTAAGTCTTGGTAACACTGTAAGTGCGGGACTGCGGCTTTATCGCTCTCATCTAAAAGACTATTTTTTACTTGCCCTCAAAGCTTATGTGTGGCTACTTGTTCCAGTCTATGGTTGGGCAAAGTTTTATGCTTTGATGTCGCTGATTTCTCGTTTGGCTTTTGGCGAATTAGTCAATCAACCCGAAAGTATTTCATCAGGTCAACGTCACGTTAATTCTAAATTGTGGCAGTTTTTAGTGACAATGCTGTTAATGTTTCTTATAAGCATAGGCGTAATCTTCGGTATTTCACTTTTATTTGTCTTCTTTGGTATTATTTTCTCGAGAGTTTTGGCGGGGACAGGCTTTCAAGGAAATCCCATAACATATTTCCTTATTGTCCTCATAACCATTGTGATTAGTCTTACGGCAATTGTGGCGCTTTTCTGGTTCTTGACACGGTTTTATTTAGTGGATTTGCCTCTTGCGATTGAAGATAATGTTAATAGTGTATCCACCATTAGTCGTAGCTGGGAACTCACTCAGGGTCACGTTTGGCGGATTCTTTTAATTACTTTCGTTGCCTTTTTAATCACTCTACCTATCCAAATTATTGTTAAAATTCTTACAAATATACTTAATGTTATTTTTGCACCTTTTTTAAATCAGGTTTTTAGTATTTTTCCCTTGGTTTTTTACGTGGGAATCATCTTCTGTAGCTATGCAGTCATTTTGCCATTTTGGCAATCTATCAAAGCTGTCATTTACTATGACCTGCGTAGTCGTCGTGAAGGGTTAGGCTTGAAATTACGCGATCGCGATGTGTAGATGATATTTAAATCCTCGCTAAGAGCAACAGCCATGCACCTTTTCAATCGTGTAAAATCCCGGACACCCGAAAGTGTAGAACTAGAATTTACCCTTGCTGGTATTGGTAATCGCGCTTGGGCATTACTGATTGACTATCATGTTTTGGGTGTTATTTTGATACTGTTTATCATTATTTTATTAATAGTTTCTCTTCAACTAACTAATGTTTTGAGCGGAATTTTTGGTAACAGCTTGTATACTTGGTTGCTGGCGATCGCATCCATCATCAGTTTCGGAATTTACACAGGTTATTTTGTCTTTTTTGAAACTTTATGGCAAGGTCAAACCCCTGGTAAACGCTTCGCTAAAATTCGTGTAGTTCGAGATGATGGTAGACTTATTGGGCTGCAACAAGCAACACTTAGAGCCTTACTACGACCGTTCGACGAAATGTTATTTATCGGATCTTTTTTGATCGTGTTTGGTCGCCATGAAAAGCGTCTGGGTGATCTAGCAGCTGGCACCATTGTAATTCAAAATCAGACACCTATAACATCAGCAAATTTGACAATTTCTGAAGAGGCAAAGTTAGCTTATGAGCAATTGCTCGACATTGCCGATTTATCAGCAATGTTACCTGACGATTTTACTATTATCCGCGAATACTTGCTCAGACGTGGCAAAATGACATCAAAGGCAAAAGCATTAGTAAGCCTACAACTCGTCAACCAGCTTTTACCTATTATTAAGTTAGAAAAGATACCATCTCACCTTACCCCTGATGTCTTCCTAGAAGCTATTTACCTTGTGTATCAACAATCTTTTACATAATACTTATAATTTAAAAGTGATGCGGAGATTTTGTTCCGTGGGCAAAGCTGAATAGTACCAGGTTTAGTGAGCGCATTCTGTGTTCATTTCAAAATTTTGCAGAGAAGCTTTGTTTATATGTATTACAAAGCTTTACATTAACAGGGTGACTCCGTGCCTCCTAACTTCTCACTCCGACGCCAGTACAATTAAAGCATTGAGGATAGCAGCAGCAACAGGAGAACCACCCTTACGCCCTTCCACACAAATTTGATGAACTGGTGTACTGGCGAGTGCTGCTTTCGACTCAATCACAGAGACAAAGCCAACGGGAACGCCAATCACTAAAGCAGGTAAGACTGAGGCAGTGATTAACTCATGACAAAGAGCTAGCAAAGCCGTTGGAGCATTGCCGATCGCATAAATTGCTTCTGGAAATTCCTTGTAGCATTGTAACAACCCAGTTTCCGTGCGCGTTTTTCCAGAAAGTGCTTTGGGGGCAAGTTCCACGGCGTTAATTAATTGATTTCCAAATGTTTGAGCAACCAATCCCGCCACTCCCTGCTTTACCATACCGACATCAGCAATAATTGGGACACGGTGACGTAGTGCTGTCATTCCCGCTTCAATAGCGCCTGGAGAAAATCGCATCAGGTGCTGGAACTCAAAATCAGCAGTCGTATGAATGACTCGGCGGACAATTGCATACTCTGCACAATTGAAGTTATGTTCGCCAATTTCGCGATCAATGATTGTGAAACTCTGCTCTGTTATAGGATGGATCAATGAACTCATACTCATTATAGATTATTGGCACTACTTTTTAATGTAATTCGTAATTCATATATTCGTAATATAGAACTACCTTTAACTACGAATTACGAATTACGAATTAGTAATTATCTGATGACCTAATTAAAATTTAAGATTGGCCAATCTTGTTGACGATAATAGTGTGTCATGTCGTCAAACTTTCGTAGTTCAGCACGCTCTGCCAAAAATTCAGGTAAATTTAAGAGCCATTGCTCATTTAAATCAGAAAGCATCGTAGCAAAGCGATCGCGATCCAAATCGGGGGAAATCCCTCCAAAATATCCTAATGTCACATGGGCGGTGAAGTCATAATGTTGTTCTATTCCTAGTGCCATCAACTGAGAATTTTGATAAATTGCTCTCCGCAAGTTAAGAATCTGCTGATAGGAGTCTTCATTCTGAGGGACTAAACAAACACCTACAGCTCTTGGCATCACTATCAATCCGAGCATTTGCCAGCGAATTGGGCTTTTATGGGTTATTGCTTGTTGATACTCCTGAAAGATTTCAGTGAAGCAAGAGCGTAACTGCTCCTCAAATGCTGGATTTTTTTCAGAAGCATCACGGTAAGCACTGTCCCAAATTAAGTCTGCCAAAGTCAGATGAAAGCTAGTAGGAGGTACAGGCACAATTAAATCATTGCTTACAGATAACTGTAAAAGTTGCTGTTGGTAACTTTGTAAGTTGACATAGAAGGCAGAGTTTTCTGCCTTTTTATCCTCAAAACATGGTGTAATCACCGTATAACCAGGAAATGGCATAGCTTTTATACTCCCGGAATGCACCTGAAACTTAGAAGATTCCTGAATGCGATGGATTTGGGATCTGTAAGCTTCTGGTAATGTCATCCTTGCTACCCGGTTCAAGTAAGTTTGATAGTTGTCGTCCAAGCTTAATATCCTCCAGCGCTCACTTAATAGATTTTAGGGAAAATTACTCAGCATGGACTACTTTTTATTAGCAATCGGAAGGATGCGCGTTTACGTGAGGATACTGTGGAAAAACATACAATAGAACATGCCCTTTTGCAGAAAATAGAGATAATTAAAATATTTGTGATGCTGTTCAATGATAGTTTTTAAGGGTGACAAAAATAGCAATCTACCTATAGAGATATATTTTAGACTAGTTCAAAAATTAAGTGAAAGCTTGCCTAGAGTCCCTGAGATTCAGAAGGCAGAGGGCAGAAGGCAGAAGGCAGCTATGAGTCACGGAAACCCACGCTTAAAAACGTGGGATTGAAATAAGGACGCCGTATTTCTCGCGCTATGCCTCTCGAAATACATTTTCTTTTAAAGTGGGCTTTAGACCCACAACGCTCATTTTTTATTAATATTTCAAACCTTCTGCCTTCTGCCTTCGTACTTCTGCCTTTCTTTGTAAAACTAACGCTCTTCCATCACTCTGGGAAAATAAAAATCGAAGGCAACTTTTAAACATTCGACAGGAATTGGGTTTGGAGGTTTATTTTCTCCCATAATGTTAGAAATCATGTATTTTGCCTGAAAGTCTTGCATAGTAAGGATTCTATTTTTTCCTCTGGAGAAAGTGACGAAAGAGCGCTAAATAGCACTACGGATTGGGTTCATTCGTAGAGTACTCCCCTTGAACGGAGCTTCGCTTTGAAGCTCGCGCCTTGTCAGCAACCTCCGGCTTACAAGAGCTTCGCGACTACGACTCTCGTTCACTGAGTGAAAGGCACGGGCATTTATTTCTTGGCAATATGTTGAACACCCTTTTAAATAAATATGCTTATCAATCGCATCCGGGAATATCATTTCCTGACGCGCAGAGATGATATCCCCGGATGAGCTTTGTAGCGTCTCCAAACAGCGCGTCTTTACTACAATTCCTACCGATTGACTTTAACTGAAGCCTATTGGTCAATAAGCGAGCATTAATGCGATTAACTTTGAGCTTATTGACATTGAACGGATATTGTTGACAATATGTATTTTCCCTGCCTGATGAGTGAGTTTAGGCAAAAATTTTGGTGAATCACGATTGCAGTTCAACCCATAGAGGTATAGTCCGCCAAGCTTCTCGAAGTTCATGATCTAGTTGTTTGTAATTACCTTCCTTTTCATTGACTAAATCCCAGAATTTGGATGAATGATTCATATGTACGGTGTGGCACAATTCATGAATAAAAACGTAATGTACAAGACGATCTGGTATGAAGAGAAGCTTGTAATTGAGGCTGATTGTCTTATATCCAGAACAACTTGCCCAACGAGTCTTTTGCCCCTTAACTAAAGTTTTGCCAAAGGGAAGATGACTAAGCTGACTGACTTCTTTGAGCCAAGGAACGAGATGAATGTGAGCTTTTTGAGAAATCCAACGTCGGAGAGCTAGTTTACAGGTATCTACATCGTTAACATTACCATGGACTATGAGCTGACTATCCGGTTTCTCAGTTATCGCTACCTTAGATACCGAGGTGTGATGATACTCAACTGCCCAATCTTCTTTAATCGCTGGGAGTGCTATGAAGTCTGGGAGAGGGCAGGATGCCGTAGGTGCAAATAACGGTCGCCACTGCTCAATCTTTTTAACTGCTGCTTCTAACCAAACCTGTTTCTTTTGTATAATGCTAGGAATGCAACTCTGGTCAAAACCTTTAGGAACAATGACCTCTATACCTTTTTCGATAGATACTTTGAGGTGCAAATTCTTGGCTTTTTGACTTTCACGGATAGTATAGTTAGGCAGAATATTTAGTTCGTTTGCCGGTGAATTTAAATTTACCACAAAGACGTACCTTTATACATACCTACTTATAAGGATCAACATAATTCGTAATTTGTCATTATTCTCGCACGTATAAATGCGGGTATTTGAATCAGGATGCGAGTACAGTTTTGCTTGTGCTTAATTGAACAAGAGTGCTTATACCTCAATTCATTCTTTACTTGTCCTTAGTCAAAGGACTTATGATTAAAGACGTTCTAACTGTCTTCACGCTTCACCATTACAACATAGATGAGGATTAGCTGAATTTAAAATTCTTTAATAGGTTAATGAACTAATTACCTTCAGCTTCTTCAAAAACTTATGTCCCGTGTCATTGACTGTCCAGTAATTTGTTCTCACACCTATTTTGCCTAGGGCGACAGGAATTAACTCTGCTAATTTCATTTCTCCAATTATACCAAGTTTAACTCCTAAAGCTTTCAATATAAATACTAAGAAGACTTCTACTAAAGGCTCAAGAGCAACTTCTCTAGTAGCAGTATTGATTGTACCCAGTTCTGCAAAGTTTAGAGTGCTATCAATAACGACAGAATCTCCTGAAGCACGAGCTAATACAAAAGCTTTTACTTTGTCATAGCTTGTGTCCAGCCTATAAATGTCTGTTAATGCAAGACACATCTCTACAATATAATAGAGCAATGCACCTAACGCAGGCCAACCACCAAAGATTTCCAAACTTTCCCCCTGTGCTTTCATTTTTGAGGTGGCTTGGCAGATGACTTCCTTAGCTGCATCTTCCTTGTTCCACCCTTTAGGTGCTTTAACCTCACTCCCATATTGCTTAAACTGTGTTAAGTTATACACGATTCCTGAAAATTTAGCTAAAAAACCGCTATCACTAGCTGAAGCTAGTGCATCGTCACATGGACTCATCTTTTTCTACCCTACTTAACTGACAAATTTTTCTCCCTACATTAATATTGTTTCCAGAAATATAATGATTTAGGTTGCGATCGCCTTGAGGATAACATATCAGCATCTGCAACTCATGCAAAGTTGTCACTAAACGTGCTAACTCATTTTACAGGAAATCAAACCATAAGGAATTGACCATGACAGAAGCGAACAACGTACTGGGCGGAAAACTCGAAATTTGTTGCACTTCCCCCCTGACTGGGTACTACCGTGACGGTTTATGTCGTACAGGGGGTCAGGATTTTGGCTCGCACGTTATTTGCGCCCAAATGACACCCGAATTTCTTGAGTTTACCAAATCACAGGGAAACGATCTCAGCACGCCTGTACCTGATGCTCAATTTCCTGGGTTGAAAGCAGGTGATCGCTGGTGTTTATGTGCTTCTCGCTGGCTTGAAGCCTTTGATGCTGGGGTAGCCCCACCAGTTATCCTCTCAGCAACCCATCCCAGAGCTTTGGAAGTTGTCACCCTAGACGATTTGAAAAAATACGCCCTTCTTTCTTAAGCAAGTAACTGCTATATCAAATTAAGCGCTCGCTCCTGGTTATGCAAGGAGCGAGACAAGATTAGTGAGTCTTATCTTTATATCCGCCTCTTCTCCAATGTGTTATGCGGGGCGAGTGTATCTTGAGTTATTCACGGGCTATGATTAACGAGGATGCTAAGTCAAGCCAAAACTCAATAATGGTAACAGTCGTTGTCATCATTAATACGCTCATCTCGCTGATGCTTTTCTACATAACTTGGCGAGTATGGAAACTGAAGCAACGGCTGGTGAGGATAGCTGATAGATTAGTCATAGCTGAGCGTAAAACTCATGCGATACTAGATCGCAAACCTGAAGCTATTTATAAAGGTCAGCGAAATATTCAAAACTTACGACAGAGATCTCTGTTGCTCCAGCTGCAAATTCAACAAGCACGACAGATTTTCAACCTACTTTTGGTAGGGGCACAAGTCTGGCGCAATCATTTTTGGAGGCTACAGTCAAAGTCTTGGAAAAAGAGGGAGTAGGAATTGTTAATAGTTAGTGAAATCCGGGGGATGAGCGTGTAAAGTCCGGCAACTATAGCGATTCTCAGTTGTGTCTCATAGATTATCGCCCTCACCAGGTGCCCCTCTCCCAAGTTTGGGAGAGGGGTGCATGCTAAGAGCGGTGAGGTGATTATGTATGTGACTTAAATGAGAAGCGCTATATACATGAGGGCAGTGCGTTGTTCTGGTTCCCCCTTTTGTAGCAACTGCCCATCAATTTCCAAGAAGGATTGGACTGAAAAGCCGATGAATTAAGTTTTTCTCATAGCGCGAATGAGCGAATGAGCGAATCTCCAAGGCAACGGTACTAGTGTCTTGAGATCCTCAGATAGGTGGATCAAATCGTTTTAATCTTGTCAGACGTGAAAACCGGCATAAATGCATAAAATGGGTGTAAGGAGAAGAGAAATAACAAAATGTCTAACAACCGTTCTGGAGTATTTTTTGGCGGTATGATGCTAGGAGCTACTATTGGTGCCATAACTGGGTTGCTTGTAGCTCCGCGTACAGGGCGTGAAACACGTCAGCTATTGAAAAAATCTGCTGATGCCTTGCCGGATTTGGCAGAAGATTTATCTACGAGTGTCCAGATTCAAGCAGATCGTCTCTCTGCAAATGCGTTGCGGAACTGGGATGAAACCTTGGATCGCCTGCGAGATGCGATCGCTGCGGGAATAGATGCCAGTCAGCGGGAAAGTCGAGTATTGAAGAGGCAAAACTCAGAAGATGTGCAAAGTGCAGCTTCTCGCAAAGTAGAAAACTTAGATCCCATAACACAGCATTTAGATAGCTAATAAACAATATAACCGTGATCGATCCCCTTTTCTGGCTGGGAATGTCCATTCTTTTAGTCGCCGTCAGTCTGAGTACACTTTTGGTGGTGGCTATACCAACATTGCGGGAGTTAGCACGCGCAGCTCGCAGTGCAGAAAAGTTATTTGATATTTTGTTACGGGAATTACCACCAACTCTAGATGCCATCCGCATGACAAGTCTAGAAATCACTGACTTAACTGATGATGTGAGTGAAGGAGTTAGAAGTGCTAGTGAAGTTGTAAAACAAGTCGATCAAAGCTTAGATAATGCCAGGAAACAAGTACAAAATGTTCAAGTAGGCACACGCAGCGTCTTTGTCGGCGTGAAAACCGCTTGGAAAACATTCACGCGCCAAAAATCTCCCAAGCGAACAGGCGATCATCTCCCACCAACCAAACAAGAAGCTCTGATTTTGCGAAGACGTGAAGCTTTACGGCAGGAAAATCGCCGGACAAAAGGAGAAACCCCACGCCCTAATGACGCTTACAATGATCATGCTAGTTGGGATTTTGATGATGAAGATTTACCCTCTAAACCTACAGTTACTGACGATTGGTCTGACGAAGAGCTAGGGGGAAGGGAGTAGGGAGCAAGGGGGCAGAACATCTCGCTTTAACATAAGTTGCTAATGGCGTAGATGCTAAGCGGCAAGGCTGTGGCATCGCCGCTAGTTAAAAGCTTATATCTTGCAGCAACCTGTTACTCCCGTTATTGAGTGTAAGATTACCTATCTTCTTGCTTCTCTCCTTGGCGTTCTTCTGGTGCCAGACGCCTTAGCGTACCCCCCAGTGTCACAATCGGTTTTTTCGTATTTTCATTCACGATAAAGGCTGCAATTTATACCAAATTGAATCAATTCCCCATGGCGATGCCTGCGGCAAGCCGCTAAGAGCGTCTACGCCAATCCCAAATCTTCAAACGTCCAAAATTCGTTGTGTGACAATGCGCGGGTGCGGAATGTGGGATATATCGGTATTCATAAGCGCGGTTCGGGAGTATACCAATAGTCCTATTATTAGCCTGCGTAGGCAGGTTGCATTTGCATGTGGTAATGGGTAACGGGAGTAGCAAGAAAGAACATTTACCAATCCCTTTTTTCCCAATTACTCATTACCGACTACCAAGCAGCACATACGTGCTTTGGTAGCAATGTATGTTAATATATTACATATTACATTGTTAAAGATTGAGGATTAGTCTCTATCAACTTCGCCAAATCTTGTAAGAACGCTGCAGCATGGGCACCGTAAATAATTCGGTGATCACAGGTAATGTTTACCTGCATTTGTTGCTGTACACCGAACATACCGTCGGCTGTCGCTGCTAATTGTGGACGGGATGCGCCGATCGCTAAAATTGCACCTTGTCCGGGCGGCAAAATCGCATCAAATCTGTCTACACCAAACATTCCCAAATTGGATAGTGTAAAGGTGCCGCTATTGTACTCATCTGCTTGTAACTGTTTGGCTCTAGCCCTCTCTACTAAGGACTTCCAATTGCGCGATAAAGAATAGAGATCTACCGTGTCGGCATTTTGTAACACTGGTGTAATTAAGCCACCATCATCCATCGCCACTGCCACAGCAACATTAATACTAGAATGATAAACAATTCCCTGGTCTGAGTAGCTGGCATTCAGTAGAGGATGTTTTTGTAAAGTCACAGCTACAGCTTTTGCTAAGAGCGCTGTCATCGTTACGCCTTTAGACTTAATCTGCTTATAAAGCTTGTCTAACCCATCTGTGGTAATCGTGTAGCCTACACGATAAACAGGTACAGATAAGCTGACAACCATATTCCGTACTACAGCGTTTTGCAGGGTAGTAAAAGGTACAATTTGTCCAGAAACAGGGGCGACAACTGGTGTAGGTGTAGGTGTAGATGGGGCGGGAGTCTGTACGGGGGAAGCTTTTGCTTGTGTAACAGGGGCGACAACTGGTTGCTTACCAGCAGCAGCTTCTATATCCTCAGCAACAATGCGTCCGTAGGGTCCGCTGCCAGATACTGTATTCAAATTTACTTTCAATTCCTTCGCCAATTTACGTGCGCGAGGTGAAGCGACAATTCTGCCATTCTGATGAGTTGGGGTAGCATTTTGAGACTCGGCGGCAGGTGCTGCTTGTACGGCTGTATCTGCTATCTGTCCAGGTGTGGATGTAATCGCTTCAGATGGCAAAGCTGTATCACTTTTTGCATTGGCTTGGGCAAGTACAGTTTCGATTTCAGCTTCTGTTTCTGCCAACAAGGCGATCGCTGACCCAACAGGAGCAGTTTCACCAGCTTGTACTATGATGTGAGCAAGATATCCTTCATAGAAGGATTCGACATCCATATCTGCCTTATCTGACTCAACAACCACCACTGTTTCGCCTTTTTCCACTTTGTTTCCGGGAGATTTTACCCAGGAGACGATTTTACCTTCAGTCATGGTGGAACTGAGCGCTGGCATAAATACTTCGTAAGTGCTCATAAGGGTGGTTTCTGAATCAATAATTGATAAACTTTTAACGATTGAATTGTATCTCTTTCTGTAGTGCTGAGTCCTGAGTCCTGAGTCCTGAGTAGAAATTTAGCATAATAAATCCTGTGAATTGAATGTAGAAAACAACATACTTAACACTCAGGACTGTGAAAGTTGGCTTCTGACTGTTTTCCTTAGTCTGGAGTACATAATGCTTCAATCTACAAAGTATAAATACTCAGCACTCAGCACTCAGCACTCAGCACTCAGCACTATTTCAGTGAGGAACTATATTACGATAACTGGGTCTATTGATTTGTATTTCTTATCACGACTTTCCTTTTCAGATAATTCTTTTCATTAGTCGCAAGAGCGCAGGTGACACATCAATCTAAAATTCAAGATTGGTCGTTTACTTACTGAAAATTACTTTGAAATTTTATGTCGGCAAAGTTCAAGTTTTTTTTGATTGTGACTTCTAGTATCTTTGCCACCGTTACTACGGTCGTTTATATCTTACACCGCAAGCCAACGACAGAGCTTCAAAGTGTAAGTAGTGAGCAATCGCAGCAATTGTCTGCGACAGTTCAGGCAAATAAGAACGCGGAAAACACGGATCGAGCTAATTATAAACCAATACCATTACAAAGTATTAACTCTCCTCTCCAAGGTAGCGATCCTGCTGACCTCGCAATCAATGCCTTTGACGAGACAGAATTCAAAAGAGTAATCCGAAAAGTAGAGGTAGCGTATCCTCAACCAAATCAAGCGTTCGTGACGATTACGCAAACAAAGCAGGTGAAAAATTCAGGATCAGCAATTAAATATCGAGTTGAGTTGGCAACTTTTGGGCGATCGCTTTTTGTTCAACCACCTCGCGTTTGGCAAATTGTTTGGGCAGGTTTCCAAGTGCAATGCTTACCTGGAAGTAATTACCGCAGAAGTGTTCCTACCAAACTGTTTACCAGATGTATGAGGAGAGAAGAGTAGTAAATTGAGGAGTTCTTGGAGTGGAGCCGAATCATGACTCCTGTCTCCTGTCTCCTAACTTTTAAATATCGCCGCGAATTTCTTCTACAATGCCATCGCGAAGCACGATTTCTACCTGCATTTTGCTAATTAGGTTATCACCCGGTTCTGCGCGGAAAAACCCTTCCATTTGAAATTGGTTGACTTCCTGATCCAACTCAAGAAACTGCACTTGTTGCAGATTTTGCAGACTTTGATTTTTCTGTTCAAGCAATTCGCTTTTCTTTTGATTGATCTGGACTTGGATATTGTCAATCTGTTGTAGGGTTTGGGGACCTGGAGGTTGTAGGCTCTGCTTTTGAATTTCTGAGATCGCCCGCTGTCCTTGGGCATCTAGTTGTTGCAGCTGCTGATCAGTTTGATTGATCTGAGTTTGTAATTGCTGCTGCACTTCATCTTTCCAAAGAGGAGTGACGATGGCTTTGACATTAACAATTCGTTTCAAAAGCAATTGCGGTTTGGAGACATCCATATCTATTTGTTCCACGTTCACTCTATAGTTTGTAGGTAAGAAGTTTAAGAAAACATCCCGTTAATAATATCGCGATAGCGTTCCGTCACGACGTGTCGCTTAATTTTCAACGTTTGAGTCATCATGCCATTTTCAATCGAAAATGTCTCCAAAATTAGTTTAAACGGACCAATGCGGTCATCCGAGCGATAACCGGGACGGTTTTGTACTTCCCGATTCAATTCCTGCCGAAATTTATCTTGGATCGCTTTACTTTCCACGTCTACTGTAGAAACATGATTCGTCGCATCGTTAGTTGAGTGTTTCTCTGATAGAGGCGGCAAATTTTGAGTTTCTGCCCATTTTTGTAGGGCTTCTAAATTCGGGACAATTAAAGCACCAAGACTGCGTTGGTCTTGTCCGACAAGCATAATTTGATCTATGTAGGGCGATCGCAAACACGCATCTTCAATCGGTAGTGGTTCGATGTTTTCTCCATTAGTTAATACAATTGTATCCTTAGCTCGTCCGGTCAATACCAAGTCATTTTGTTGCGTCACCCAACCCAGATCGCCGCTATTAAACCAACCTTCAGCGTCAATTGCTTTTGCCGTCTCTTCCGGATTGTGGTAATAGCCTTGCATAACTTGTGGTCCCTTGAGGAGAACCAAACCTCGCGTCTCAGGTGACAGGGGTTGGCGAGTTTCGGGGTCTACTATTTTTACGAATGTTGCCGGAATCGGTCGCCCGGAAGAACCTCGCAAATTGTGCCAATCACGACGCGCATGGGTGACAGGAGAAGTTTCGGTCAAACCATAGCCTTGCAAAATCTCTACACCAATTATCTCAAAAAAGTCATCTACATGTTTGGGTAGCGCACCTCCACCGCTAAACATTTGCGTGATTCTTCCCCCCGTTGCTTCCCTAACTTTGTCATAAACCAGTCGTCCTCCCAAGGCGTGGAGGGGAAACAAAGTAGATGCTTGTATACCTGCCGCGAGTCTCTCTACCCTGGAAGGATGAAGATTTTCTAAACTCAATCCTTGGGCAATTCGCCGCGCTTTGATATATTTTTCACTAATACCCAGAAAGTAATTAATCAGACGTTGCTGAGAAGCCGATTGTTCGCGGAACTGCTTTTGCACCCCTTCATAAATTGAATCTAATAGACGCGGTACACATATCATGTATTGAGGTTTAAATTCTTTTAAATCGCGTTTGAGAGAACGCAAGTTGGTGTATACTTGTGTACATCCTTGAAAAAGTAAGAAAAACTCACAAGTACGTCCCATGCTGTGCCAGGTAGGTAAAATTGTCAAGGCAATGTCTCCGACTTGTGGTTGCACAACTGTACGGCAAGCAACGATTTGATGGATTATATTACCATGACTCAGCATCACGCCTTTGGGTTTGCCGGAAGTTCCACTCGTATAAATGAGGGTTGCTAGAGTCTCAGGGGTTTGCAAGACTGGTTGTAAGGTATGCTTTGCCCCAATTTCCATTAACTGGGTGAAGTTCAGGCTCTTCAACGTTTCGTCTGTCGGTGCTGCTTCATCTGAAAGCAAGATGAGGAGTTGAATTGGCGATTCTTTTAGACGCGGCTGAAGCTTATTAAGCGTCTTTAAATCTTCGACTATCAGTGCTGTGCTACCACTGTTTGTCAAGATAAAGAGGAGTTCTTCTGTATCTGCTTGGGAACTCCGCAAGACATCAACTCCCCCAGCCATCATTATGCCTTGGTCGGCGATAAACCAGCGAGAAGAATTGTCAGCAATTAAAGAGACGCGATCTCCTGCTTTTACCCCCAAAGCCTGCAACCCTACAGCAAATTGCTGAACTTTCTCAGAGAGTTGGGTGTAAGTTAGAACAACTGCTGGTTTCACATGAGGATCTTGGATGGCGATGGCATCACCAAATCGCTTTGCTACCAAAGACCAAATTTCTGGCAGCGACTGAATATGAGAATAATCTACCGAATCCCTTATTTTGAGGCGCTCTATCTCAGTTATGTTTGCTAATAAAGGATTTTCTTCTGGTGTTTTCACCATAACATATCGCCTAAATAGTAAATGACTTGTTTTTCCAGCATATTCTGCTTTCAAACCAAAATAACCGACATGAATGGACACAATTCCTTCTGTCTGTGGTGAAGAAGGAAAACTTTCTAGATCTATTTACAAAAATTTATGATATGCTTTACTTATATAGCACTACTCAATGCTTTTGTTGCTAATGGCTAATCGAAGAACGCTCATTATCTTCTCATTAGCTTAAGTAGCCCTTATGAGTAAGTGTACGGACCTATTTGCGTAAATTCTTAGAAGTAGAAACAAAGAAAGTAGTGTGTACGTATGTATTAGGTAGGGAGAAACTGTCAAAACATGGAATAGTACCCGATTCCATCTACGACATATCACCCCACCGTCTACCACCTACTTTTTGCTCAGCACTTTTTTGTAAAAGAAGGACATTATCTGTGAGTTTGATGACTGCTCTATTCCTGGTACCGCTCTTGACTGTCGCCTGCCTTGTATTACCCAGGCTTCTTTCTATAATTCTGACTCTTAAAACTCAACTCACTGAACAATTAGAACACAGTTCAGTGTTACAAGAAGTTAAATCAGAAATTACTAGTTTTCCTTATTGTATGTCTTACAACTTAACAGGAAGTCAGTTCTGCAAATTTAGTCCCAGTTTCTGTGCAAAGTGTTCTCCCAGCTGAGTAATTATATTGATATTTTTTACTCTTAGTATTAGCCCTTAATACGTATGTAGAAACGTTCTACAGAATGCTTCTACATACATGAATAATTCTTGACTGTTATGGGATAGCAGACGTGCAATCCCATAACATTTTTAGTTTTTTAGGGCGAGATCAATTCGATACCCGAGTGCATCCAGGAACTCAATCAGGGTATAAATTTCTGCACCGCCGGTTTCTGAAAGTATTTCGTCTAGTTTTTCATAATACTGTTTGGCTGCTATCGAAACATTATTGGATAGTATCCGCGCTTCCATAACATTTTTTAGCATTGCTCTGAGCAATTCAGGTTCACGTCCTTGATCTTCTAATTCCAACGCGACTGCTATGTAATTAGCAGCATGTTGAGAGTCTTTAAGAGAAGAAACCAAATAATTGTGGTAGCTGGTAGTTGTTGGCATTTTTACGTCTTCCTCAATATTACTTAGATCTCTCGTTTGTCTTCAAAGAGTAATTTTGTACTCCACCACATAGGAGGATTATGATTGTTGACCTATTTAACCGACATTAGATGCTATACCCAGACAATCATCGATTTTCAGTTCGCCGACTCTTCTCAATTTTAACTTTAGCTTTTCTATCTTGCCAAGAATCAAGCCATTGTGCACTCATGACTTGTCCCTTCTACTGTTAGAATTTGTTTTGCTTATGCCCCTATTAAGTATATTATAGTACAAGAGAGTTTCATGTACACAAAAAGTTAACTACTAACACTGCGGCAAAACAAAGTTTTTCCAGTCTAAAATAATATAAGTGCTTTGTGGATTCACTAAAGATATCCGCAAATTAATTATGCCCTACTCCCAAATACGAGCTTAGAGACGCGCTACTTTGTTACGTATCTACACAATTTTCACATTTGGGATTTTAACGAAAAGAAAAATACTTTATGGTAAATCTGCGTACACAATAGTTTTCAGCTAACTCCATTAATTACAACAAAAACCATGTCCCAAGTGACGATAGAATCAATCCTTCAAGAAAAGCGTTTGTTCCACCCCAGTGCTGAATTCTCAGCAAACGCACACATTAAAAGTCTCGAAGAATACCAGCGCCTCTATGACACAGCCAAAGCCGACCCTGAGAAATTCTGGGCGGAACTGGCTCAAACAGAGTTACACTGGTTTCAGAAATGGGATACTGTGTTGGACTGGCAGCCACCGTTCGTTAAGTGGTTCGTTGGCGGTAAAATAAATATTTCCTATAACTGTTTGGACAGACACCTTACGACTTGGCGTAAGAATAAAGCAGCCATTATTTGGGAAGGGGAACCGGGTGACTCACGCACTCTGACTTATGCTCAATTGCATCGAGAAGTTTGTCAGTTTGCTAATGCACTGAAGCAATTGGGGGTGCAAAAAGGCGATCGCGTTGGTATTTATCTGCCAATGATTCCCGAAGCGGTGATTGCCATGCTTGCCTGTGCAAGAATTGGCGCACCTCATAGTGTGATTTTTGGTGGTTTTAGTGCGGAAGCTTTGCGCGATCGCCTCATTGCTGCCGAAGCCAAAGTTGTGATCACTGCTGATGGCGGTTGGCGTAAGGATGCGATCGTTCCTCTTAAGGAGCAAGTAGATCTCGCTTTAGCTGATAATGCTGCACCCACTGTTCAGAATGTCCTGGTAGTACAGCGTACACGTCAACAAACTCACATGCAATCGGGACGTGACTCTTGGTGGCATGAATTGCAACAGAGTGTATCCGCTGAGTGTCCTGCCGAACCTATGGATAGTGAAGATATGCTGTTCATTTTGTATACTAGTGGTAGTACTGGTAAACCAAAAGGTGTTGTGCATACAACTGGTGGTTATAACTTATACTCTCACATGACCACCAAATGGATTTTTGACTTACAAGACAAGGATGTATATTGGTGTACAGCAGATGTCGGTTGGATTACGGGGCATAGCTATATCGTTTACGGTCCTCTCTCCAACGGCGCAACGACAGTTATGTACGAAGGTGCGCCTCGTGCCTCTAATCCAGGCTGTACGTGGGATATTATTGAGAAATATGGTGTGACAGTATTTTATACCGCCCCGACGGCGATTCGCGCTTTTATTAAGATGGGCGAACACTTGCCGAAAGCACGAAACTTATCTTCTTTACGCTTGCTAGGAACTGTCGGCGAACCAATTAACCCAGAGGCTTGGATGTGGTACTACCAAGTCATTGGTGGGGAACGTTGCCCAATTGTCGATACTTGGTGGCAAACAGAAACAGGCGGGATTATGATCACACCAATGCCTGGGGCAATTCCGATGAAACCCGGTTCGGCGACTCGTCCCTTTCCGGGAATTCAAGCGGATGTTGTGGATTTAGAAGGCAACTCTGTGGGTGACAACGAGGGTGGTTATTTAATCGTTCGTCATCCTTGGCCTGGTATGATGCGTAATGTATACGGCGATTCAGAACGCTTTCGCCGCACTTACTGGGAACACATCCCACCAAAAGATGGAAACTACGTCTATTTTGCTGGTGATGGTGCAAGACGTGATCAAGATGGCTACTTCTGGGTGATGGGAAGAGTCGATGATGTGATTAATGTTTCTGGTCATCGTCTTGGTACAATGGAAATAGAATCAGCCCTCGTTTCCCATCCAGCGGTTGCTGAAGCCGCAGTTGTCGGTAAACCTGATGAGATGAAAGGAGAGGAGATAGTTGCTTTTGTGACTTTAGAAGGTGGTAATGACGAGAGTGAAGAACTGCGTAAAGAGTTGAAGCAGCACGTTGTTCGAGAAATTGGGGCGATCGCACGTCCCGGAGAAATTCGCTTTACCGATTCTTTGCCTAAGACGCGATCTGGTAAAATTATGCGGCGGTTGTTACGGAATTTGGCATCCGGGCAAGAAGTATCTGGTGATACCTCTACATTGGAGGATCGGAGTGTGTTGGATAAGCTGAGGGCGGAGGCTTAGCAACTGTGGTAATAGACATAAGCGCGAAAATTAATGATGCGTTCGTTGAAATCGTTGATAGGGGCGCTTAATAACGTGTCTTACATAGAACACAGTAGGGGCAAACGCCCCTACTTCCTTTCCCTTGATCTCTAATTACCAAGATAGCAATCATATCTGCACTCCCTGAAAATTGCCAGACTTCATATCATGTCCGGTAGCATAACCATGCGGAAAAGAACCCCACCCCCAACCCCGAGAACGCCTGCGGGGAGGGGAGACAAAGCGCAGCGAGGAGCGCTCTTGGGGTTATTCCGGTATTTAAGGTTAATCGAACGAACATGATATCAAACCCTGACTTCGATATCGAAGTCGGGGATCTTGTTTTTTATGAATGATTTATGACTGTTATAATACAGTGGTTCGCTCAGTATTCCGTAAGTATTTATAATTATTAAAGTTTCAAAAGCGTAGTTTCAGAATCACTGAAAATAGAGTTAGCTTATGAATTACCCAGATAACGAAGAGCAATGTCAAACAATTCTTAACCAGCTACAACAAGATATTAATAACCTTATTAAAAAGGTAGAGTATACACTTATAACACAAGAGGTAGATTTAAGAAACGAGGAGATTCAGGCAGAATTAGCAAAACAAATTAGCTTGTTAGAACGCTTTGGGGAATATATTTCCCGAATGCAGAATAGTAGAAGGCAGAACAAAGCTGAGTGCGAACTTTTGGAATCTAAACTGAATTCTGCTAAATTGGCATTGTCTTTTCTGCTCACAAAGAAAACACAAAAAATAGTCTTAGCCAAAAATATAAGATATAGTATTGAATATTTCTTAAACCGGAAAAGTATTCTGGGTTATACGCTCAATCTTTTTAGGCGATCTGTTCGAGAATTGCCAACACCAACTAAAGTTCTTCTTGGACTGGCAATGGCACTTCCAATATATCTGATTGCAATTCCAGTTTCGCTGTTGTGTCTAGCGTTATTAGCATCCGACATGAATGCTCGTTCTACTTCTAACGTACTGCCACTAAACCCCAGTCCTACACAAACACAAAATTTTAGTTTGAATTCCTCTCGACTTCAAGAAAAAGTAGAACCGTTAGCAAGTCAACAACATATATTTAATAATTCTAGATTATTGATCATGGTTGCCGTGGCCGGAGCATTTGGGAGTATAGTTAGTATCTTAATTCGGCTTCAAGACTACAGAGACGAAGATGCATATGCAGGATCTGCGACTCCTATTCTTGTAGGCTTTGCCAAACCGTTGATTGGGACAGCGTTTGGCATCTTCATCTTCACACTTATTGGCTCCAAGATTGTAAGTTTTCCAATCATCGATTCTCTTAATAAAGAACCACAAAACAATGAGCAACAGAATAATGATGATATAAAATATTATTTCTTCTTTTCAGTCGCATTTGTATTTGGTTTTAGCGAACGCTTGGATCATGATATTGTTGAGCGAGTAGGAAGAAGCTTGAGTCTGCAAAAAAGTGCGAAAAAAATACAAGAAGAAGTTCAGGAATCTACAGAAGATATCCATCAAGCAACAGATAATGTTAGAACTATCATGCCTGAGGTTAACGAGGTTGTACAGGATGCCAAACAAATCCTACCTGAGGTTAAGGCAGTCGTAGAAGATACTCAACATCCGACACCTGATGAGCCTTTCAAAAAGCTATAAAAGCCACTCTGTCTGTGCTGTTTTGTGAGATTGTTAAGTTTGAACACTTTAACGCAAAAACAGCGATCAGCAATTTATGACACAAGCGCTAACCATTCGCCAAATCCTGTCCGATGGTGATGCAGGATTGTTACCCTATCTTCGTCAACAACTTGAAACCGAGGAATTTTCACAGTTTAAAGCCCAGCTAGGTTTTCATGTGGAGGAGTCTTCTACCTTTGTCAGTGGGAGTGATGATGCAACAGATATTCAAAGTACGATCCTTATAACTCTAAAGTTATGGATTGCTGTATCCAGTCAAACTAGTCAAGATGATGCGACTTTACATGCTCTTGAGTTTCAACAGATGCTAGATGCAAAACTGATTAAATGGAGCCGAGGCTGTCAGCAATTACGCTCAGCAATTTCCGAAATTAAGGGGACACTCATCGACGCCGAAGTACCGTATCACGGTGGCTATCTTCCAGGTTTTGAGATGCAACGCAAGTTTAACTTAACCTACAGTACTGTCTCTACAAGTAGTGCTGAGTGCTGAGTGCTGAGTGCTGAGTGAAAAATAAAACTCAGCACTCAGCACACCTCATGAAACTACAATATTTTCTAAGCCATCTTCTGCTGGGGGGTATTGTGGGTTCATCGATTCAAGTGTATCGGCGATGGTTCGGGCAATAACTAAATTGCGATACCACTTCTTGTTCGCTGGTACGACATACCAGGGAGCATAAGCGGTGGAGCAATGATTAATTGCATCCTCAAAGGCAACTTGGTAGTCATCCCAAAACTGACGCTCCTTTAAGTCGTCGCTAGAAAACTTCCAGTGCTTTTCTGGATCTAGTAAGCGACTTTCTAGGCGTCGTTTTTGTTCGTCTTTAGAAATATGGAGAAAAAATTTAATTATCCTGATATTGTTTAAAGTCAGCATATGCTCAAACTCATTGATCAGGTGATAGCGCTTCTGCCATACATCTTGGGGTACTAACTCCTTCACCCTGACAATAAGTACATCTTCGTAATGGGAACGATTGAATATAGAAATCATCCCCCTCTGCGGTGTTCGCCGATGGTAACGCCAGAGAAAGTCGTGGCTTAACTCCTCTTCACTAGGCTTTTTAAAGGACCAAACCTGGCAACCTTGAGGGTTGAGTCCACCAAACACGTGTTTGATTGTACCATCTTTTCCACCTGTATCCGTTGCTTGCAGTACAATCAGTAAGCTACGCTGATGTTCGGCATACAACCGTTCTTGCAAATTTTGCAGCCGTAGGCGCTGATGTTCCAGTTCATCTTGAACGTGTTTCTTCTTTTCGTAACCAAAGGTATCACTGGGATCCAAATCGGCTAAAACAATTGGTTGTTCTGGTTGAACTCGGTAACGGGGGTAATCTGGTTTCGGCGGTAATTCGTCTACTATAGTTTTTTCTGGTGCCATCTCTCTGGCTACTTCTGTCGTCGCTTCTGCTGCAGCTTCTTTAGCTTCAGATGCACCCTTTGTATTTGGTATATTGCTTTTTTTACTCATAAATAAATATCTTCTTTTTTGGTACGCATTGCTTAATACCCTGACATGAGTTACAGCCTTTTGAAAGGGTTTATGCTGCGAAGAGTGCTAAGCAAGACTTTTCTCACTTTTGCTCTGAAAAATGTATAGTCTAGCATTATATCAATACAATGATTGTTTCCAATTGTATCGTCCATTGGTCATCAATTTTATGATGACCAATGGAAATTGGCGATTAAAATGTCAATCTTTGTCAATTTTTTTAACAGCAAATATTTATGGAAAATCAAAGTGTTGTCCATCCTCGACCCTTTTTGCTCCAACCATCAAGTTATCAAGTCTGGGTGCAGGCGCTGGCGCGATCGCTCTATCAAGCAGGATACGGAAGCATCCAGTTCTTCATCCCGCTGATTTTTGTCAATCAATTGGGCTTTTCGGCAACAGTGGTTGGTATATCTATGGGCAGTGGGGCGCTCGCTGGCGTTTTGGGACATTTGTTGGGTGGCTATTTAGCCGATTCTCCAAAGTACGGGCGCAAACGAACGCTGTTATTCTCGGCTGGGCTATCCATTCCGGGGGCGGTTATATTAGCACTCATTCCAAATTTGTCAATGCTTTACGTCGCAAATTTGATGATGGGATTGAGTGCTGGATGTTATTGGACAGCGGCAGATGCTGCAGTTATTGATGTCACGCCAAAAGAACAACACTCCAAAGCCTTTGCCGTTTTGATATTGTCAGATAGTCTCGGCATTGGACTTGGAATCTTGGGTGGTGAAACCTACCTTTCCCAAGGCTTACAGCCACAATTACTGTTTTTGATTGGCGGGCTAATTCTGTTGATATTTTTGATGTTAATTCAATTTGCGATTGTTGATGCTGAACAAAATACTCCTGAACATTCTGATACGCTTCAAGGATTTGTTTTAGCTTTGAAGGATCGAGCGCTACAATTCTTTTTGTTGGTCCACGTCCTCGTTGTGACTTACATTGCCTTGATTAGCAGTACCCTGCCACTATATTTTACAAACTTCGTTTCAACGAGTATTTCACAATCTTCATTAGTTAGTGTGGCCAACTTGTTTACTTGGTGTTACATCGGCATTGGTGCAGTATTACAGTTACCGTTAGTGCAAGTCTTAACTTCATTGTTGAAAGTTCGGGTTCTGATGATTTCGATGTTTTTGTGGAGTGGTGGATTCTTTATGGTTTGGGCTACTCATTTGATGCCATTAAGTCCTATCATTGGAATGATTGCAGCGTTTATTGTCTTGTCGATCGCCACTGTCATTTATAAACCGTTTGTACCAGCTATTATAGCAGAGCTAGCACCAGAATCACTGCGCGGCGTTTATCTGGCGATCGGCTATCAATGTTGGTCGATTGGCTATTTTGTTGGTCCGATTTTAGGCGGTTGGGCAATGGATAAATCTTCAACGATTGCCCATTCCTTATGGATCGTAACTGCTATTAGCACTCTTTTTGGTCTCGTCATGCTGCATATTTTCAAGCAACATCAAGGTAAGCATTTAGCTCGCAGTGCCGCGACTCAGGCAGCTATGAACTGATAGACTAAAGGCAGTTGATTGGCTCAGAAGCAGAATAACAACTACCGAATAACCATGCTTGAGATCCAATTTAAAGTTGTGTTTATTCACATAATGCGTCCTTATTTCAATCCCCTGGATTTATCTATGGGGTTACTCAGCACTCCTGAAACCCACTTCCTTGAGCGAATGAAACTCTCGTACCAGACTAAAAGCACAATTCTCACTTGTTTATTTTCGACTTTTGCTTTCATCTGCCCTTCAGTGAGTGCTGCAACTACAGCTAGTGATTATCGGCAATTAGGGCTGTCATATCGTCAACAAGGACGCTTACCAGAGGCGATCGCTGCTATGCAAAAATCTGTAGATCTCGAACCCGACAATATTGGGGGAAGAGTTAATTTAGGTTGGACACAGCATCTAGCAGGAACCGAGAAAGAAGCCGCGCAATCTCTCCTGCAAGCAATATCTAAAAAACCATTATTTGTCCCTGCTTACAATGCTTTGGGAATTGTCTATCTCGTTCAAGGCAATCTAACAGCAGCCGTTCTAGTTCACACTTGGGCAGCTATTCTCAAACCTGACGATGAAGTTGCATATTACAATTTAAGTTTAGCATTGCATCGGCTAAAAATTTATGATTTAGCCATAATCACAGCCAACAGTTCTGCAAGTCTTGAACCCAATAATCCTCATCCATTAGTTGCTGCTGCGATCGCTTACTGGGATAGTGGCAACAAAAAAACAGCCAAACAAGTTTATGAAAAAGCCGTCAATTTAGATTCACGATATAGAGATACTACTTTTTTAAGTAGCAATCTCAAGCAAGCAGCTTTTAGTACCAGTCAAATTCAAATAGTTAACAATATGATTACCAAATAACGCAAAGGTAAAAAGTAAAAAGTAAAAAGTAAAAAGTAAAACTAAAGAGGAATAAAATCTGTTTAAAGCCTCTAAATTTCTTTAGGGAAAATAAAATAAAGATTTATTTCTCATGATGTACACAAGTTTCAAGACCTCATGATTGAAATCCCCGTGCATTCATTTATGGGAAGTCTCTTTTTACTTTTTACTTTTTACTTTTATCTTTTTACCTTTTACTGGTTCCCACTCAAATTACTGAGCAGGCTCTCAAATAATCTGATTCTTTCCTATGCCTGATAGAATTAATTACTTTTTTTACAACACGCGATGGTAGAGGAGCTTCATTTTTCATAGGACCAATTGAGGTCAACCAATCAGCTACAGATGGATGAGCTTTTGAGAGACATTCTATCAATGTATCCCAAAACTCAGGCCACATAGCATCATGATAGTGAACTATTTTGGCTGCCCTTAGCAATTCTTCATTATACCAATCTTTATGTGTCTTACTACCCATAGGATAGTTGTGAGAGTAAGGCAAAGCACGCCAAGGAATTCCCATCTTGAGCATAGTTAAGCCTAAAGCAACCTGGTCATTGAAAAAGAATCCACCTTTCTGAGATGCTATACGTGAGTTACATATTTG
Organism: uncultured Scytonema sp.; assembly: GCA_937873135.1. Taxonomy (GTDB): domain Bacteria; phylum Cyanobacteriota; class Cyanobacteriia; order Cyanobacteriales; family Nostocaceae; genus Rhizonema. Next base: position 34,196 of record CALMVQ010000358.1, read on the forward strand.
AATAAACGTTTGCAAATAATGGTCGGCAAAATTCGTCGAACGGCGATAAACAAAAACCCCACTGTTCCAATATAGACGGATAGGCACTCCTTCAAGCTCTGTCTTAATCCATGGCAGGTCTTCAAGATTAAGACCCACACAAGAGCAAATCTCCCGCCAGTATTGTTCATTAGGGTCTTCTGGACCTGCGCTCCCAATGTTTTTGTCTGAGGCACAGGCAAGAAAACTTTCCCCTTCTTGAAGAGTCAGTAGATCTGGTTCGTCCACGATAAGTAAATCGCTGTCTAACCAGCCAATACTTTCAGATATAACCAACTTTTCTACAGCAGCCAAGGCAGAAGGCTTATTCAAAAATTTATTCCAAGAATACTTGCTCTTGTTCTGAAAACTTAGATATTCTACTTGGTACAAGTCAAAAATTTGGTGTGTTTTCTTAGCAAGAGGAGGTCCAAAGCAAGGAGTTACTGCAAATACAGGTGCATTCTTATATTTCCCTCCCCATCGGCGCAAGCTTTCTATCATGCGTACAGTTTGTGTCTCAAGCGATCCTGATTCCACGCAGCACACAAATGTGGTTTGATGTTCAGTCATGATGTACCTTTAATACTCCGTAACACATCCTTTATCGATTTACTACAGCAATAAAATTAAATGCTTGAAATAGATACTTTAGAAGTCCATGCTATGTAGGAGAAGGATTGTCTCAGAAGCGTATGCCTTTAGGTAATACAAAGGATATGCAGACGGAGACACGGTAACTTGGATTGCAGAGATACAAGTAGCAATGTATACGTCTAAAACAAGTTTTAAGACTAAGGTGAAATGGAATGCTATCCCAGGAGCGAAAGTTGGAAAGGAAAGGATTCAAGTTGCACTCACTGCATCTACAAAGCCGCACTTCGTGCCGCTACCAAGGGTTTCAACGAACGCATAATTAATCTTCACTCCTATCTCTGTTGCAAACGCTAGTAAAACTAGCACTCTGATCCAGAATGAGAAGCTTGCTTCGAGAACTCACTTGTTTGAATTCCAACCGGGAAGAAGTGCCTATGACGAAATTTGGCAATATTCCTCACAATTAGGTTTAAACCTAAATATGTTTTGCATGCCGATATTGCGCGCTATTGTGACCAAATTAACCATAAGACAAATTCGCGAATGGTTGAGAGCGGGTGTGGTTGATTTTTCAGGCTATTCTAATAGGGACAAATCCGATAATACAAAATCTTTTGGATAGCCTCAGGGCGGATGCACTTCGCCGTTATTAGCGAATATCTATTTTCAAAGGATGGAAAATTAAATTAAACAACTGACTCCGGCGTTACCCGTAAATAAAACGGTTAACCTTAAAGCAATAAGCTTAATTTAAATTTGTAAATGATTTTATCATTTTACACAAAAACATTATCCTTCCAGTATCACCTTTGTCAATACCCGAGCGCCTGAATCTTTATGATAATTTTTTAGATTTTTTCAGTGTAATTTGCTTATTCTACTATTTGAAGTGCGGCATGTGAGTTGATGGTGAGTATAAAATGATTGATGAAGTCAGGGCGTGTATATATGGTGCGTTCACTCGCGTTAGGCTGAATATTATACTTAGGTGTAGAAACCCGCAAACATAGGTACTCAAAATCGCAAACAGCATCTATCGGTGGAGAGATATAATTAAAACTGCTAAAAAGCCCTAAACCAAAGCTTTTTAATTTTGCGGAAAATTAAGTAGGGCCGGAAATCGTCCCCGAAGGCGGTACTAGTGCAACAAGGCAAAAGTAAAAAGTCAAAAGGCACTCATAATGAAATCCTTATATATCAAGCTTTTGGTTTGAAATTTACTGGTAAGTTATTTCAGCCAGCCTGCACTAGACTAAAGTTCAATAATTCCTAATTTGTAATTTGTAATTCCTAAATCATGGTACTTGCGAAGAACTTTATGAATGGATAAAAATAAATTTATTCCTTACTTTCATGGGAACGAATTCATCTTTAGGTTAATAATTAAGCTGAGCGAATTATTTTGACCAATGTCCAATTTATACTAAAGTTTTTCCATCCTGGTATAAAATGAAATCATTGAGATAAAAGGTGACTATGACTTTTTTAACACAACAAAAGTGCAGTGCCTGTCATAAAGATGCGCCGCGAGTCACAGAGGCGGAAATTGCAGAACTCAAACCGCAAGTTTCTAATTGGGAAATTACCAATGTTGATGGAGAAGCGCGTCTTGAACGTACCTATAAATTTAGCGATTTTCAAACAGCACTCGCCTTTACCAATCGTGTCGGCGAGATTGCAGAGGCAGAAGGACATCATCCAGCATTACTTACTGAATGGGGTCAGGTCAAGGTGAGTTGGTGGACTCACGCAATTCACGGACTTCATCGCAATGATTTTATCATGTCAGCAAAAACTGATGAAATTGCCGCTCAATTTACTGAAAGTAATTAATACAGGGAGACACGAGACAGGAGGCAAGGGAGTTATTATTCTTCCCTCTCCCCACATTGGCGATCGCTCTATGAATATGCTAGATTTAACTCATAGTCGTTATGAGTTCGTTTTAATATGACTGATGCCATAGAAAATTTGGTAATTATCGGTTCCGGGCCTGCAGGGTACACAGCTGCTATTTACGCGGCACGGGCTAACCTCAAACCAGTAATATTTGAAGGATTTCAAGCTGGAGGCATACCTGGTGGGCAATTGATGACAACCACTGAGGTGGAGAACTTTCCTGGGTTTCCCGAAGGAATTACCGGACCAGAATTGATGGATCGGATGAAGGCGCAGGCGGAGCGCTGGGGGGCTGAGTTATATACTGAAGATGTGATTGAAGTAGACTTAAGTCAGCGTCCTTTTACTGTCCGTTCGGAGGAAAGAGAATTTAAAACTCACAGCATTGTTATTGCTACAGGTGCGACAGCAAAACGCTTGGGTTTACCTGGCGAAGATCAATTTTGGAGTCATGGTATCTCCGCTTGTGCAATATGCGATGGTGCTACACCTATCTTCCACGGTGCGGATTTAGCTGTCATCGGTGGTGGAGACACAGCAGTGGAAGAAGCGGTTTACCTCACCAAGTACGGTTCTAAGGTGAATATGCTATTGCGGGGAGACAAAATGCGGGCTTCCAAAGCCATGCAAGACCGGGCATTAAGTAATCCAAAAATCCAAGTTCACTGGAATACGGAAACGCTGCATGTGTTCGGTGACGGTCACATGGATGGAGTCAAAATCCGCAATACCAAAACCGGCGAAGAAAGCGAACTGCACGTTAAAGGTTTATTCTACGCTATTGGTCATGATCCCAATACATCTTTATTTAAAGGACAACTGGAACTTGATGAGGTCGGTTACATTGTCACCAAACACAATTCACCAGAAACAAGCGTAGAAGGCGTTTTTGCTACAGGCGACGTACAGGATCATGAGTATCGTCAGGCGATTACTGCTGCAGGAAGTGGCTGTATGGGGGCGATGTTGGCAGAACGCTGGTTGTCTTCCAACGGTTTGATTCAGGAATTCCACCAACAGGCGGAAACTCCAAGTAATGAATATGAAGTTCAGCCAGAGCAAAAGAAAACTGAAGAAAAACTTTCTCAGGAATTTGATTTGAATGCGACACGCCATGAGGGTGGTTATGCGTTACGGAAGTTATTCCACGAAAGCGATCGCCCAGTGATGGTCAAATACATTTCTCCTGACTGTGGTCCCTGCCGTACCCTCAAGCCCATCTTAAATAAAGTGGTGGATGAATTTGACGGCAAAATCCACTTTGTAGAAATTGACATCGACAAAGACCGAGATATTGCCGAGAGTGGTGGTGTGACAGGGACGCCGACAGTTCAGTTCTTTAAGAATAAGGAACTCTTGAAGGAAGTCAAAGGCGTCAAGTCAAAGAGTGAGTATCGCCAGTTGGTTGAAAGTTATCTGTAGAAATCAGCAATCAGCATTCAGCTTTCTGCTAAGCTGCAACATATTTCTTTTATCCTTAGTCATTAGATTACTATTTAAGCTGATGGCTTTAAGCTGATTGCTGCATATGACCACGACAAAAAGTCCATCAAGATTTTTTCGATTTGCTAAAAACCCCAGCCTGTCTCAGCAATTGATGCGGGTGGGGTTAATTATTACCTTCTTGTTTATATTCATAGCATTCTTCGCTCCTGTCTTTCAGGCATTGGGCTGGGTGCAAAACCCCACAGATTCCTTGGTGAACCCGATTCACGAACCACCCTCACTTAAATATTGGTTTGGTACAAGTCGTCAAGGCTATGATATATTTTCGCGCACATTATTTGGTACCCAAGCCGCATTGCAGGTCGTGTTGCTGGCGACAGCGCTAAGTATGCTTATTGGTGTGCCTTTGGGCATGTTAAGTGGCTATATCGGCGGTAAACTAGATAAAGTTTTGCTATTTATCATGGATAGTATTTATACTCTGCCTGGGTTATTACTGTCAGTGACATTGGCGTTTGTGGTTGGGCGTGGGATCTTAAATGCCGCGCTCGCAATTAGTATTGCTTACATTCCCCAATATTACCGTGTTGTCCGCAATCATACAGTTAGTGTGAAAACTGAAGTATTTATTGAAGCCGCTCAAGCATTAGGTGCGAATACTTGGCAAGTTCTTTCGCGGTATCTATTTTTCAATGTTATTCAAAGTGTACCCGTCCTCTTCACCCTCAATGCGGCTGATGCAATTTTGGTTTTAGGTGGGTTGGGTTTTTTAGGGTTAGGACTTCCAGAAGAAGTGCCAGAATGGGGGCACGATCTAAAACAAGCTTTGGATGCCCTTCCTACAGGGATTTGGTGGACGACTCTTTTCCCTGGTTTAGCTTTGACGTTAATGGTAGTGGGGTTATCACTACTAGGTGAGGGGTTGAACGATTTTGTCAATCCCCGTTTGCGGAGAGATAATAGAATACGTCAGTAAGTAAGTGAGCGTGAATAAACACAGTTTTACATTAAAGTTTGGTCTTCCGAATAGAGGATTCTGTCCGGAGAGCGAGGCGCTGTTAATGGAAAGAAATTTAGTTATGAGTTGGTTTCTGAGTCGGTCAACATTTGGTAATATTGAGGTTTTTTTGCGCCAATATATGTGATTAGCTGAGGATGGCTCCCCTTTTCCTACTCCCTATTTCAACGTTTTATTGTCTAAAATTTTGTTTGTGGTATTTCTAATTTAGAGTTTTATGAAAGATAGTATTTCCTTAATAGCCGCCGCTGCTGGTGGTTTCATGCTTTCTGTCGCCCTTGCGGGCATTTTACGTGGGACGCCATTAACATCTTGGCAAAATTCGTCTATCGATCTCACCTTAGTGGCTAATCAGCAACTCACTTCCGTTCACTCAGATAAATCTATTAATGTAAATCAATTGGAATAAACAAAACATCCGGTGCCGATGATACCACCTGTGGTACATGCTTTCTGATGTTTTATCTGTGGCACAAATATGTACTGAATGTAGGGAGTGGGGATATGGGGAGTGGAAAAGAAGTCATTGGCATTGATGTCGGTGGAACAGCAATAAAGCTGGGACGTTTTCGCTTTAATGGATCTTGTGTACAGTCATTATCTGTGGCGACTCCCCAACCACCAACTCCAGAGGCAGTGATGGCGGTGATGGTGGATGCGATCGCACAACTCGATCCACAACAACAGGCTATTGCAATTGGTATCGGCACTCCGGGACCGGCAGATGCAGCAGGACGCATTGCCAAAGTTGCCATTAACCTTAAGGGGTGGTATGATGTGCCCCTGGCAAACTACATAGAAATGAAGACTGGTAAACCGACGATTGTGGCTAACGATGCCAACTGTGCAGGGTTGGGAGAAGCTTGGTTGGGGGCAGGTCGTCGCTTTAAAAATCTGATCATGCTGACTTTGGGGACTGGCGTTGGTGGCGCAATTATTATCGATGGCAAACTGTTCATTGGGCATCAAGGCGCGGCTGGTGAACTTGGGTTAATCACCTTAAACCCTCATGGCTTCGCGTGTAATAGCGGTAATCAAGGCTCTTTAGAGCAGCACCTCTCAGTCACAGCAATTCGTCGTCACACAGGGAAAGACCCTAATGAGTTAGGTGCGCTGGCAAAAGTTGGCGAGCCAAATGCCTTGACTTTTTGGCACAAATATGGTACTGATTTGGGCATTGGTTTAACGAGTTTGATTTACGTGCTGACACCAGAAGCGATCGTGATTGGCGGTGGTGTCAGTGCCAGTGCAGAATTTTTCTTGCCATCTGCTAAAGCGGAAATTCAGCAGCGTGTACTCCCTACTTCTCGCTATGATTTACAAATTTTGCCAGCAGAATTAGGCAACGCTGCAGGAATGGTGGGAGCAGCGAAGCTAGCTCTATTAAAAGTGAAGAATGAGGAGTGAACAGAGTTTTAGAGTACATCTTTACATCTGAATGCCTCCTACTTACCTAAAAGATATCCAGTTGTCTTTTGAATGTATTCCAGAACTTTTTGATAGGAGGTTGGATTACTGACGGGGTTAATGATGATAGGAATATTACTATCCGGTAACCAGAAAGTTATTCTACCATTTTGCGGTTCATGACAAAAGGAGCTAATGTAATTGAGATTGATGACATACTCATTTCTCTCATAAAGGATTTTTACCCAATATGCTTTTTCAAATTTTAACTCCGTTACTTTCTCTAAATATTCCAAAATTGTTTGATAGTCCTTTAAGTTAGTTTGCGGGTTAATCACAATCGGAGTGGCAGTATTTGGTAGCCAAAATGTCACCCGACTGTTAGCTTCATGACGAAAAGACGTCACATACTCAAAATTAACTAAGTATTCATTTCTTTCATGATGGATTTTCACCCAATGCACCACAAGATCTCCTTATCCAATCATTTTTGCTAATCACGCTACTCTTCTGTTAGCCAATTTCTACAGGTGTTTGTGCATCCGTAGTCGGAACAGCGCGGGCGATCGCAGCTTGGATAAAACCTTTAAATAAAGGATGGGGTTCACTGGGGCGCGATTGAAACTCAGGATGAAATTGACAGGCAATAAAGAAGGGGTGGCTGGGTAATTCAACCATTTCAACTAAGCGTCCGTCGGGAGAAGTGCCACTAATCGCATAACCAGATTCTAGAAGTAATTGGCGGTAGTTATTGTTGAACTCGTACCGATGCCGATGCCTCTCATAAATGACTTCTTCTTGATAAAGCTTGAAAGCCAGAGTATTGGGAAGAAGACGACAAGGATACAAACCCAAGCGCATTGTCCCACCTAAATCGACGACATCTTGCTGTTCTGGTAACAAGTTGATCACTGGATTGTCTGTATGTACGTCAAATTCGGCACTGTTAGCATCTGTTAATCCCATGATGTTCCTTGCCCATTCAATGACAGAACATTGCATGCCTAGACATAAACCTAAAAAGGGGATTTGGTGTTCGCGGATATATTTAATCGCATTTATCTTGCCATCCACCCCTCTAATCCCAAAACCACCTGGTACTACCACTCCATGAACACCGTCAAGAAGGTTTTCCTCTCCCTCAACTTCCAATTGTTCAGAGTCTACCCAACGCAAGTTTAGTTCACAACTCATGGCGATCGCGGCATGACGCAGTGCTTCAACAACCGAAAGATAGGCATCACTTAAGCGCACGTACTTGCCTACAATGGCAATTTCCACCCGATGTACGGGAAGATACATTCGTTCTACTAAGGTTGACCACTGAACTAAATCTGGTGGACGTTGTTCCATATTTAACAAGTCCAGCGTTTGCTGTGCCAATCCTTCCTGTTCTAAATTCAATGGGACTTCATAGATACTTTTCACATCAATAGCTGGAATGACGCACTCTACTGGAACATCGCAAAATTCTGACAGTTTGTGTTTCAGCCCAGATGGCACACTACGATCACATCGACAAATGAGTATATCCGGTTGAATTCCAATGGAACGCAGTTCTTTTACCGAATGCTGCGTTGGCTTCGTTTTCATCTCACCTGCAGAAGCAATCCATGGGATCAGCGTTACGTGCATGTACAACACATTGCTTCGCCCCACTTCTTTACGGAACTGACGAATTGCTTCTAAATAGGGGAGTGATTCAATATCTCCTACCGTACCGCCTATTTCCGTTATGACGACATCAGGAGTTGTATCTTTTGCAACTCTAATAATCCGCTCTTTAATTTCATTAGTGATGTGGGGAATTACCTGCACTGTTCCGCCATTATAATCGCCGCGTCGCTCTTTATTAATCACGGCTTGGTAAATCAAGCCAGTGGTAACACTGTTAAATCTCGACATTGAGGTATCAGTAAAGCGTTCGTAGTGCCCCAAATCCAAATCTGTTTCAGCACCATCTTGGGTAACGAACACCTCGCCATGCTGAAAGGGGCTCATCGTACCAGGATCGACGTTAAGATAAGGATCGAGTTTGAGAATCGACACCGAATAATCCCGCGATTTCAGCAATCGCCCTAAACTTGCTGCTACAATGCCTTTGCCGATACTAGAAACCACTCCGCCAGTGACAAATACAAATTTACTCATATCATTTTGAATTAGCAACTTTTTAAAATTACGTTTCGCATTCTGGCACAGGAAAGAAAGCACATAGAGGGGCACAAGTGAGAGAGCCAGAGAGGCTGGTAACAATCATCAAATGACTCCTGCCTCCTATCTCCTGTTTCCTGTCTCCTGTCTTCCATCTCCCGTCTCCCCTGATAAAATATTCTTCTATTTTATATGAGAGCAATTTTAGGATTAGTCATATTAACCATAGTCACGCCTTCAGTCGTTGTGGCTCAAGAACAATCTCTCAAAATTGTTTTTCCGCAAACCAACTACAAAACAACAGCCGAAAGATTATTCTTCCTTGGTACAGCACCAGCATCCGGACAAGTAACAATAAATGGTAAGCAAATCAACCGCAGCAAGGCTGGTCATTTTGCCCCAAGTCTCCCTTTACAATTGGGAGAAAATCTTTTTACTGTGCGCTACCTGAATCAAGAAATTCAGATTAAGGTGACAAGGGTTTCTATCCAACCTGAAGTTCCACAAGGATTAGCCTTTGCCAAAGACTCTCTCATGCCAGCAGTGGATCTCGCTAGACTTCCAGGAGAACTTATCTGTTTGAGTGCGTCTGCGACTCCTAACGCCAGTGTTTCTGCGAAGTTAGGCAACCAAACAATTTCCCTGTTACCTCAACCGCAACGAGCACAACTCCCAAATAACCTTGCGGCATTAACGGGACGAAATCAGTCTTCTACCCAATCAATAGCTGGCAAATACAACGGTTGCACAACAGTAGAAGCATCTGGTGATTTAGGACAACCTCAGTTTCAACTGACACTTAACGGACAGACAGTATCTGAGGCTGGTGTCGGTAAAATTCTTATCCTCTCTCCTACACAGTTGCCAGTTGTCGAAGTGATTGCAGAATCTGGTGTCGCTCGCACTGGTCCGAGTTCAGATTATTCTAGACTTACACCCCTACCTAAAGGCACACGATCTACAGTCACAGGTATTGAAGGTGACTGGTTGCGTTTAGACTATGGTGGGTGGATTAAGAGTCAGGAAACTCGCATTCTACCAGGGGCAACGCCGCCACGCACAATTATTCGCTCTGTGGGGTATCGCAAGCTCAAGACTGCAACAGAAATGGTTTTCCCTCTGGAAGCGGCTGTCCCCGTGAACGTACAACAAGGAAATCGCACCTTTATTCTCACTCTTTACAACACCACTGCTCAAACAGATATCATTCGCCTGGATGACAATCCTCTGATTTCTCGCTTAGATTGGCAACAGCTTCCCGCACCCTTGAAAGGTGTGCAATACACGTTTAATCTCAAGAAAGACCAACAGTGGGGATATAAACTGAGATACAACGGTACCAATTTGGTGTTAACTTTACGTAACGCCCCTGTTTTTAGCACGAAATCCAAGCCTCTATCTGGAATCAAAATTTTACTCGATCCGGGACATGGCGGTAAAGAATCTGGTGCGAGTGGACCAACTGGTTATTTGGAAAAAGATCTCAATCTAACAGTGTCCAAGTTGGTGCGCGATGAGTTGGTGAAGCGAGGGGCAACGGTTGTCATGACACGCCAAGATGATCGCGAAGTGTCTTTAGAAGCACGGCAAGAGATTATTGCTAAAGAACAACCAGCGATCGCCATCTCTATTCACCACAATTCTCTCCCCGATGATGGCAACGCTGAGAAAATCAAGGGCTTCGCTTCTTTTTGGTATCAAACCCAAGCCCACAGTCTAGCTGTTTTCTTACATAATTATATAGTTAAAAATTTGCACCGTCCTTCTTACGGAGTATATTGGGATAACTTGGCGCTGACTCGTCCAGCAATCGCACCGTCAGTGCTGCTGGAGTTAGGGTTCATGAGTAATCCCAATGAATTCGAGTTGATTACCAAGCCTCAAGAACAAAAGAAGACAG
>CALMVQ010000358.1:44734-95784 GCA_937873135.1 uncultured Scytonema sp.
AGTGGCGATCGCAGATGCTCTTATTGAGTGGTTGAATAGCGTCCAGAAGAATTGTTCTGTATATATCTCTCTGAATAAAATATGTCTTAGTCATATTAAATTAGGCTTATATATTGGTATCAGATTGTTATTAACATCATATAAGAATGGCTGGCGAAAGACAAAGTTTTTCGGCGATCTGGAAAATATTTTTGGCGGGATGAAAGACCGATTTAACTATCTACTCGTAACAAACTGCAAAAAATTACCACCGAGACAATTCCTCTTGTTCACTCCCAACTTTGTAAGTATGTTAGGATGGGTAATTTTCATACCTTTTCCTACCTTTCCGATTTCAAAGCTTCTTTAGAGAATATTCAACTGTTTATCATTCTCTGGATAGATGTTAAGTCTAATATAGTGATGTAATAGAATAACTTTTTTCTGGATTTTCTTGAAAGATCCGGAAGTTTACTTGATCTTTACAGTTTCTTTATAGATTAGGTAGTACTTCTACATGCAAACTTTATATTTAACAATGTAATTACTGAGAATATAGTGATTGTAAATTCTGTTAACAAAGTAATACACACTAGCTGTTCAAAGTAAAAACTTGAAACTTGAAAGGGTTTTTAAAGTAGCTGCTTATCATACAGATGGAAGTCTATATGTGTATTTTGTTACTAAAAGCAAGTTGTAAGCAGAATCTCCCTGTAAAAATGGATAGGTTTAAGAAATGCCATTTCGTGTCTGTGCATTTACTGAGACTTTCAAAAACTCTCTGAGTTTTAGAAAACAAAAGTATATAGGCTACCGTTGCTATCGTCAATTCGAGTTGTATGGACTGATCTGGTACTTTAAGAATTTTCGATGTGAAAGTTTAGAAATTGGCTTTGGGCCACTTGTTTTTATGCCATTGAACTGCTAAAAGATAAGAGGCAATGGTTGTAAATTATCACACAACAAGTAGAAAAGCATAACCAGATCAGCTTTTTCAAGCATACCTACTGCAAGTGTTATAGCTTGACGAATTTGAAAGCTAAGTAGTTAGGTAACAAAGTCACACAATGTTTTCTCAGCCCTTTGACTACGTAACTAGCAATACATGATGCGTAACATGAGTTAGAGGAAAAAAACTCTGTTAGATTTGCACCGAACTAACATGCATCAAATATTATTAGTGTATCCTTATTTTAAATAACTGCCTCGGCAACTCACTGAGAAAACACTCTTCTTATTTAGGATCGCTTTTTTTTAATTGTGGTATGAGATTGATTAATTTATTGAATGTGGCACTCCATAATATCACAATGGTCGAGTTGTTAGAAAAGCTGCGAACAGGCGGTATTGTTTTTACACCCAACGTAGACCATTTGATGAAATTACAAAGAAATCCAGAGTTTTACAGTATTTACCAAGAAGCTGATTATAGAGTTTGCGATAGTAAAGTTTTAATTTATGTATCAGCTTTTCTGGGAACACCCATAAAAGAAAAGATTTCTGGCTCAGATTTGTTTCCGGCTTTTTATAACTACTACCAGCATGATGAAAGTATTAAAATCTTCTTGCTAGGAGGTGATGCAGTAGTAGCTAAGAATGCTCAGGAAAAAATTAATTATAAGGTAGGTCGGGACATAATAGTTGCTGCCCACTCACCTTCCTATGGGTTTGAAAAGAAAGAGGATGAATGCCAACAAATTGTAGATATCATTAACTCAACAGGAGCAACGGTTCTAGCAATAGGAGTAGGTGCGCCCAAGCAGGAAATGTGGATTGCCAAATATAGGAAGCAATTGAAAAATATTAAGATATACTTGGCTATTGGTGCGACGATCAACTTTGAGGCAGGAAATGTCCACCGGGCACCAAAGTGGATGAGTGAGGTAGGTTTAGAGTGGCTTTACAGGCTGTTAAGCGAACCAAAGCGCTTGTGGCGAAGGTATTTGTTGGATGCCATTCCGTTTTTATGGTTAGTTTTTCAACAAAGGTTTCGCGTATATAAGAACCCTTGGTCAACTGTTATACAACATAAAGTGAGTGAGATTCAGTCTGTTACGAGAAGTCTCACGAAAATGTAGAAGTCGTTTTTTGTTCAACACTGTGCAGCAAAGGAACTAGTGGTATGGAGACTAAAGATAATACTGAAGACGTAAATATTCAAAAATATTTCCTAATTGTCAAACGCCACTGGCGAGTTAGCACAGGAGTTTTTGCAACCTTTGTGGCGTTATCTGGAGCGGCTTTATTACTTGACAAACCTGCATACGAAGCAAGTGGAAAACTGCTGTTCCAAATAAACAGAACCTCTTCTTACACAGGAGTTGGAGAAAAACAAGGACAATTGGAATCCTTGAAGCGTGAGGCGAATCCTTTAGACACGCAAGGTGTGCTGATACAATCAGCACCTATTATCCAAGAGGTTATCCGCACTCTTAATCTCAAAGATAAACATGGTGTTCCTCTAACTCCAGAGGTAGTGAAAATTAAAACTGAGCCAGTTTTAAATACTGATGTACTTAAAGTCTCTTTTACTTCTAGCAATCCGGAAATGGCTAAAGCTGTTGTCGATCAGGTGATGACGTCATTTGTTGCTAGTAACATTCAGTCTAATCGAGCCGAAGCTTCAGCAGCAGGGACATTTATTCAAAATCAATTGCCATGGGCTGAAAAAGAATTAAACCGAAGATCGGAGGCACTGCGTAAATTTAAGGCTGAAAATCAAATTATCGATTTGCACGAAGAGACGCAAGGCGCAGTTAAAACTGTAGCAAGTCTAGAGGATGAATTAAATCATGCTCGCTCTCAATTCTCAGAATTGACAGCTCAAGAAACAGATCTTCGTAAGCAACTCAATTTTCGTGACAATAGGGCTGTCGATTTGACTTCTTTAAGTCAGGTGCCTGGTTTGCAAGAGCTGATATCTGAACATCAAAAGGTAGAAACTCAGCTAGCAAATAAACAAAATATCTTGACAGAAGAGAACCCAACCATTGTTCAACTTAAAAAGCAAAAAGCAGGTTTAAGAGCTTTAATACAGGAGCGAACTAACGAGTCGTTAGGATATAAAGCAAATGTCGCTCCTGGTAATTTGGAGATGGGGAAAATTAAGCAAGACATAACTGCTGATCTCGTGAAGCTTCAGTCTCAACGCCTGGGTACAGAAAGAAAAATACAAACATTGTCTAATCTTAGGGAAGTTTATAGCAAGCGGGCTGGTATTCTCCCGAATTTAGAGAAGAAGCAAGGAGAATTGGAGCGCAGTTTATCGGTTGCTCAAAAAAGCTACGAAAACCTTTTGACAAAACAACAGGAAACTAAAATAGCAGAAAATCAGAATATCGGGAATGCCCGCGTACTTGAACCTGCTAGAGTTTACAGTAGCCCAACCGCCATGAAAATGAAGATTGGCATCGGTGTGGGTGGTATATTTGGCGGTTTGCTTATAGGCATAGCCGCTGGATTCTTGGTTGATATTATCGACAGAAGGTTAAAAACGGCGAAGGAAGCAGAAGAACTTTTTGGACAAACTCTGTTAGGGTTAATTCCGAATTTTGAAACCGAAAACACCTCAACTGCCAAAGGGTCGATGTTAAGCGGAATCTCAAACAGAGTCATTGTGGCAACGTCACCTTGTTCGGTGATCCATGAAGCATACCACATGCTTCGGGCAAATATGAAGTTTATTAGTTTAGATAAAAAAGTTCGCACAATTGTGGTCACCAGTTCTGTAAGTGGAGAAGGAAAATCAGAAGTTTCTGCTAACTTAGCGACAGTATTGGCTCAAGCAGGACGACGAGTTCTCCTAGTTGATGCAGATATGCGTCGGCCACATCAACATCACCTTTGGGGTTTGATCAATTCAGTTGGTTTGAGTAATGTCATGGTTGATGAAGAAAAACTTTCTGTTGCTGTGCAAAAAGTTACACCTCAACTATCTGTTCTAACTGCTGGAGTAATGCCTCCTAATCCCCTAGCTATCATCGATTCAGAGCGCATGACTACTCTCGTTGAGACGCTCTCAGATCAGTATGATTACGTTGTTTTTGATACGCCTCCTTTAGTTGGAACTGCTGATGCCGCTGTTTTAGGCAAAATGGTAGATGGAGTTTTAGTAGTGGCTCGACCTGGTGTTGTCGATTCCAGTAGTGTTGCGGCAGCTAAATCTTTACTATCACGTTCTGAAGCTAATGTTTTGGGAATCGTTGCTAACGGAGTCAATATCAAACACGAACCGGGCGGTTTCTTTTACTACCCCAGTAACCGAACTGATACCAGTGATGACAAAGTCAAAGTCAAAGTCAAAGAAACTGAAGTAGGAACATAGTTATGGCTGCAAGACTAGAGTCGATGGCAAATGTCAGAGAAAATGATGTTCCGACTTTAACCCTGTGGCAGCAAATAAAAGAAGACTGGACTGCTCATGGTAGAGATTGGACGAAGCCAGGATTTCGAGCAGTAGCGGTTCTGCGTTTTGGAGTTTGGCGCATGAAAATTCAGCCCAAATATCTTCGCGCACCTTTCAGCATTCTTTATCGAATGTTGTATCGCAAAGTTCGTAATAATTATGGAATTGAACTACCCTACACAGTCCAGCTAGGTCGCCGCGTAGTTATTGAACACCAGGGAGCAATTGTCATTCATGGAGACTGCTGGATTGGTGATGATAGTATTATCCGCCAAGGTGTGACTTTAGGAAATCGTTATCTAGATCGTCCTTTTGATGCACCAAAGTTGGGCAAATCTGTCAATGTTGGTGCTGGATCAAAAATCTTTGGTAACGTCTCTATTGGAAATGGTGCCAACATTGGCGCTAATGCTGTCGTTCTCTGTGATGTTCCACAAGGAGCAACAGCAGTTGGCATACCAGCAAAAATTATCAAGAGAACAGTGGGCAGTGAGGAGTAGGGAAGCAGAGGAAGAAAGATGACAACTCACAACTCACAATTAACAATATTCCGGACAGTTTTTTTCTAAAGCCTGCAAACATTGATCTGTCGTTTCTGCTTAAAGCCTGTAACTCTCATTCTTTCGTTGCTCAGTATTTCTGAACAAGATTTTATCCGGAGTATTGAATTAACAATTAACAACTCACAATCCATAATTAATGATGAAAAAAGTATCTGTTATTATTCCAGTTTATCAAGTAGAAAAATATATAGCGGCTACAATAAAATCAGTTCTAGAGCAGACTTATACAAATTTTGAACTGATTATTGTTGATGATGGATCTACTGACAAAAGTAGAGAAATTTGTCAGCAATTTACAGATACGAGAATTAAAATTATTTGTCAAGAAAATCGGGGAGTTGCTGCGGCTCGCAACACTGGTATCCGCAACGCTCAAGGAGAATATTTGGCTTTGTTAGATGCGGATGACTTGTGGTTGCCCGAAAAGTTAGCAAAACATGTCGCTCATTTAGAAACTTCACCGTCAGTAGGAGTTAGCTTTTGTCGCTCGGCTTTTATTGATGAACAAGATAAGCCTCTAGGTATATATCAGATTTCTAAGTTGCAAGACATTACACCACTCGATTTAATTTGTCGCACTCCTATTGGCAATGGTTCTGTACCAGTGATGCGACGAGAAGTTTTTGAGGATATTAAATTCTCAGACAATCTTTATGGTGTAGTTGAGAATTTTTATTTTGATGATGATCGACAATTACACCCATCGGAAGATGTTGAATGTTGGTTGAGGATTGCATTGAAAACAAAATGGAAAATTGAAGGTGTTCCTGAAGCTTTGACTCTGTATCGAGTTAATCCATCTGGACATTCAGCGCAATTGCTTAAAAAGCTTAATTCTTGGAAAAGAATGTTGGAAAAAGTGCATGTCTATGCTCCTGATTTGATGGATCAGTTGGAAGATATCGCTATGGCTTACCAATATCGACATTTAGCCAGAAGGGCTGTCACTTTAAAATTAGGTTCCACAGCCGTCCAATTCATGCAGCAAGCTTTGTCTGCTTATCCACGCATCCTACAGGAGGAACCGCGTCGCACGTTAATGACTTTAGCTGCTGCGTATTCTCTCTGGCTTCTACCGCGATCGCTTTACCATGAAATTGAAAGTTTGGCGTTAAAAGTCACAGGAGCTAATCAAAAGCGTAACATTCTTCAGGAACAGTCTGCACTTCAATAACAAGCTATAAGGCAATACGATTGTTGTTAGTAGTGTTCAGTCATCGAAGATCCCCCCAACCCCCCTCAAAAAGGGGGGATAGCGCTGTGCTTTGGTTCCCAAAGTTGAGGCGACTGGCGTGGGCTATGTTCCCCCCTTTTGAAGGGAAGCTAGGGGGAATCAAGCCTTAACTGAACCTTATTGATTTATGTCTAACAGTATCTGCTCCTTATCTAGTCAAATGCATTTCACAATCTAGTACATATCGGCGGAAATAAACCACCCATCTGAAACAGATAAAAAGCTTACAGAATAAGTGTTCTTTCTTTTTACTTTTTACTTTTTACTTTTGCCTTGTTGTACTAGTGTCATCTGTTGATAAGTGGCACATAGCTGAATTTAGGTTTCCTCAAACATCATCACTTGCACTAATAACGCAATTATAGGGGGTCTTAGTGAACAACCTATGGATTCTTTATAAAAGCGCTTCGGCCTGCGGCGGGCTACGCCTACGCATACACTTCATTATTCTAGTTTGTAAAAATGCGCTTATTGATTGTACAGTATGGCGGTGACTATCGTGAAGTTTTTCAGCGCCTTGCTGAAAATGGAGTTGAAACTTATCATGCTCAGAAATACCTCATCAATGCTGTAGCTGATATTAGCAAGCAAATTGAAGAGACTACGTTATTTTGTTGTCGAACCAAAGAGTCTTATAGCGTGGTTCTTCAAGATGGATTGCGAGCTGTTGGTGCGGGACTCGATCCCTACAAACAAAAAAGAGAACTTTTAAAATTAATTGCCGAGCAAAATCCTACACATTTAGTTATTCATGCGCCAATCCCAGCACTTTTTAACTGGGCGATTCAAAACAAAATCAAAACATTAGGATTACTAGCAGATTCATTCTCTAGAAAAGGTTTACGTCAGCAAGTACGAAATTACTTCTTGGCTCGCTTGCTTAACAACAAGCACATTGAAGTCATTGGGAATCATGGTATTAATGCCAGTTTATCACTTCAAAAAATAGGAGTTAACCCTAATAAAATTATCCCTTGGGACTGGCCTCATTTTGTCACACCTGATTTTTATACGCCCAAAAATTTACCTGAGAATAAAAATCCTATAAACTTAATCTATGTTGGTGCAATTCAAGAAAATAAAGGGGTTGGCGATATTATCAGAGCAGTCGCGAAGCTCAAAAACTTACCAGTCAATCTACAGGTGGTAGGTAAGGGTGAAATTGATTATTTTACTCAGCAAGCTAAACAATTGAATATTGAAGATTGTGTGAACTTCTTGGGATTAGTGCCACATCATCAAATAATAGATTTAATGCGGGAGGCAGATATTGTTCTAGTTCCTAGCAGGCATGAATACCCAGAAGGATTTCCTTTGACAATTTATGAAGCTTTTTGTTCAAGAACTCCAATTGTTGCCTCAGATCACCCAATGTTTAAAGGAAACTTACAAGACGGTGTGAATGCAATGACTTTTCCTGCTGGTAACTCAACAGCTTTGGCAATGTGTATTGAGAAACTGCTCTTCGAGCCAAATCTTTATTACAGTCTTTCCGAAGCTTCTGCGGATGCTTGGAAGCGATTGCAAATTCCTGTAAAGTGGGCAGAATTAGTCAATCGTTGGCTTCATGACTCACCGGAAAATCAGCATTGGCTATCCGAGCATCGACTTGCTTCAGGAATATACAATTCTAAGTTTACTTATTAGCAGAAGTTTGGTTACAATAATGAACTACCCCTCGCATTCATGGGACGGGGTAGTTCATTTGCTTACAGGATTATTTATTTTTATGTTCCTTAAGTTTTGAACAAGCGAATTATAAATATCAATTTATGCAAAACAAAACTATAGAAAGGGCTGAAAAATGGTTTGCAGTTATAGGCTTAACGTTTTTCACCAGAGCCTTTGACTTAGGGACGGGGATAATTGACACTCCATTACTTCCTGGTTTTTTCACCACAGCACTCAGATATGTTGTTTGGCTGGGATCACTATTTTTAATTTTTGCCCACAGAAAAGATGCTATGCGCACTGCTAGCAGAGAAAAATTACTTTGGGTACTGACATTAATAATCTTACTGTCATTTATTTGGTCTGATTTTCCCTTAGATGTTTTCAAAAATAATCGTGAAGTCTGGCAAATGACTTCGTTCAGCTTATATTTTGCGACTCGATTTAGCTTAAAAGAGCAGATCAAACTCATTGTTTGGACGTTTGTTATAGGAGCTTTTGCAAGTATCTTTCTCGCTCTCACCGTACCAATTATTGCCATACATCAGGAGGATCATCCAGGAGCTTGGAGAGGAGTATATGACTATAAGAATACTTTTGGTAGCATGATGATTATCGGCTCATTAGCACTTTTTTTACTACCCGTCAAAACCGAACGACAGAAACTCTACAGGTGGGCAGGTATTATTTTACTGCTGATCATGATGTTGCTTTCTACTTCAAAAACTTCTCTAGTCATCTATTTTCTTCTTGTCTTAATTTTAGGTTTTTATCGTAATTTTCGGTGGCAGGGAAGGGTAACTGTGGTCATTTTAGACCTGGCAATTCTTATTTTGGCTTGTGTGGCTACATTAGTCGTCGGTAACTGGGTAGCTCTATTAACAGGCTTAGGAAAAGACCCTACTTTAACCGGACGAACGATATTATGGGCTACTGTTCTGATGAGGCTTGGGCAAAGACCTTTGTTGGGTTATGGTCGTGGTGCCTTTTGGTCACCACAAGCTCCTTATGGACAAGAAGCAGGTCGAGCAGTTTCCCCCGGTTTCGTCGCACCTCACTCTCATAATGGTTTTTTTGATATCGCACTGGATGTAGGTTATATCGGGTTATTACTTTTTTTAATTATTTATTTTAGAGCCTTTTTTCTAGCGCTGAAACGAGCTTACGCAACTAAAAACTCAGAAAACCTTTGGCCTCTAGCATTCCTTATGTTCTTGGCAATGAATAACGTCACAGAGAGTTACCTTCTACGTATATCTAATATATATTGGGTTCTATTCTTGACCGTTGTTCTCTCCGTCAACCCAAAACCTCCAGTCACTAAGCAAATAGGGTGAGCGGGAGGAGCGGAGGCAATTCCTCTCTCACACCATTTCACGAAAATCTTGATACTATTCGCTCAAGAACTGCTTGCCTAAATGTATCAACTTTAAAGTGAAACGGTATCACTCCCCCCTCTTCCTACTCAATTCTCAGATTGAGTGGGGTTCTCAATCCCATACGTGAACGTTGACGAATTCAATCGAAGCACAAATCCTAAGAGCGATCGCCAATTAACTTGAACACAGCTTGAGCGATTTGCTGATCAACACTCTTGACAAAATGCCCATCAGGAATGAAGTTTGCCAAGTTAGATGCTGGGGCAATATTATGAGTGCTGACATACGGAATCGCAGCACTCTTAAGCGTTGGTTCCAATGCCTGAAACAAATGGTCATCATACCCGCGATCATTGAATAGAAGTACAATCGGTAATTTGTGTTCCTTGACAGCGGTGAGTGCAAAGTCAGTCACCATCGCTCTTAAAATCTGGGTTGGATATTCTGTAAATCCTTTTGAAGTATGAATTTGCTTCTCCACCTCTTTTTGATGACGTTGTGCCCAAGCTCGACGAATCAAGCGAATAAGTGTAGAATTATCCAGAAAATTCCGGTTAAACAGAAACGAATCAAAGAATTGATCGTTTTCTTGTAGCTGAGCTAGGAAAACATCCCGTTGTTGTGATGAGTGAAAAGTATCGCGGAGTTGAGCCAGCGATGTCACCGTCGGTACAATCTCCTTCAGCTTGCCGTCTTCTAGAAAGTATTTTGGATAGGTGTAAGGAGCAGGTCCCTCAAACTGCCATGTCATGTTATTTAAGGCGGTCAGTCCTTTCACACTAGAAGCCAGAATTCCCATCATCACCACATCTGCTTGATGTCTACCCATGTCAAGCTTGTATGCAGCCAATGAGTAGTTGGGTGGTGCGGCAGGGCCGGCGATCATTCTCAAGGTGATTTTGGGATTGATTTCCTTCATCGCCTCACCAACGTGATTCGAGAATGACATTCCATAGATGGCAACCAATAAATCTTCTTTGTTTGCAGGACGAGTCGCTAAATTTAACTTTTTCCATAACTCTGGATCTAACCAACCTGCGACTGCGATCGCTGAACTCGACTCATCTGTTGGTCCAACCATCTGTGAAAGTTTGCCTTCAAGCGATCTACCGTAGTTAAAGTAGAGGCTTAATTGTTTGGGAGTCATGTGGGGATCTGACGGATAAGGAAACAGAACGTTGACTGCAATATCCATGACCATTAAGAAAAGAACAATCCACACCCCCATCACAACAGTTTTCCAGATGTTTTTACCCGTGCGTGCCTTCTTCTTAGTACAAAATTGCATAAATTCATACCGTTATGTTAATAGCTGCACTTTATCGCTAAAGTGCAGCTACAAGGCTTATTTTATGACACGAATTTATGAAATACAGTACTTGACGTAAGTTGCTAGTTAGTGCTTATCAACGTGAAATTAAGTAATATTATTGAGACAAAATATATATTATAATACTTGAATATATATTTTGTACTTAATTTATGTACTTTTGGATAACTAGCAACTTGGGTTACTTAGAACTGTGAGTAGATAAACTGTGCAGGTGCATTGCTTGTTCCCATTAATAAAATGAAGATGAGTGTAGCGTAAAAGGCCGCACGGGCTGGTATGTCAAAGCGACTGTTAAAATGTGGTCGATTTGCCTTAAAATATTCCAACATTTCGTAACCAATTAATAACGGAATACCCAACATTGCAGATAGAGGGGGTTTCGGCATCCTCAGAGCAAAATTGCCAAAATCTGCAAACAGTATTTTGGTAAACGTCATGACTTGAGTGAGAGAATCGGCTCGAAACAGCAGCCACCCGTAGCAAGTGACAATAAAGAACAGCAAAATTGCAGCTATCCCCCTCAGGTTTCTAAAACCTTGACTCTTCGATGCTTCAGAATGCTTCTTCGACTCTTTGGGAGTAAAAGCTCGGTATGCAGATAGAAGTGTTCCTTGATAGAAACCCCAGAGGATAAAATTCCATGCAGCTCCATGCCACAATCCGCCAAGTACCATTGTCGTCATGAGATTTTGATAAGTTCTCAGTTCGCCTTTACGGTTTCCACCAAGAGGAATGTAAAGGTAGTCGCGCAGCCAAGTCGAGAGACTGATATGCCAACGACGCCAGAACTCACTCGGATCTTTTGATATATAAGGCAGGTCAAAGTTCAGCATGAGTTCTATGCCAAATAGTTTAGATACGCCTCTGCCTATGTCTGAGTAACCAGAGAAATCACAGTAAATTTGGATGGCAAAAAGGAAAGTTGCGGCAACAACATCAATCCAAGACACTGCCCCTGCAGTCTCATAGATAGCGTTAACTGAACCTGCAACTCCATCAGCGATCGCCACTTTTTTAAACAAACCGAACAGAATCAGGAACAAACCTTCTGCTGATTGCTGAAAACTTACCTGGCGCGGATTTGATAACTGCGGCAACAAATGCGATGCTCGGTCGATTGGACCTGCCAGCAAGGGTGGGAAGAAAGCCCAGAACAGCGCAAAATTCAGGAATTGATACGATGCCGTCATTTTGCCTTTATAAAGATCGACCGCATAGCTGATGGCTTTGAAAGTGTAAAATGAGATTCCTGCAGGCAAAATCAGGTTTAAATGCCAATATTCAACAGGTACACCAAGCGCATGAATCGCTTCTTGGGCACTATGAATGAAGAAATTTGAGTACTTAAAGAAGCCGAGAATGCCGAGGTTAGCACAGATGCTCACCCACAAAAAGAATTTGCGTCGTTTGTGTTCCTTGAGTGCAACACATCGCGGGTGTAATAGATTGCTGATCGCAACCAGCGCCACTGATCCCAGGAAGACCAACCAGCCCGACAAAGCGCTCGGAAAAAGCTGCGACCAGTGTACTGTTACGAAGTTGGGCGCTGTCCTTATATATACTGCATTCCACCGTATTGTATCAAAGGCAAGGGCTGCAAGGACAATTGACCAAGAGCAAAAAAAGCGGTGAGAGCGACTCAAGCGACCTGAATCAATCATCGCTCCACTGTAAAAGTCGATAACAGTTGATAAAACAATCAAAAAAAGTAAATGTATGTCCCACCAGCCATAAAATACATAGCTGGCAATAAGCAACATAATGTTTTGCCCACGGAAAGGAAGAATGCGGTAGAGCAAATATGTAATGACAAGAAATACAAAAAATTCGATTGAGTTAAATAACACTTGTCTAAGCCCCTGAAAACTCTATCTCTTGGAATTGGCTCTTGATCGCTTTTGATGCTGAAAATCCTTCGTCCTGACACAGGGAGACTACAAAGTTAGCCACATCTTGCGACTTCTTTCCTATTCCAACCCCGTGACCTTAGGCGTGGGGCTGTTCTAAATTCTGACTTTTGACTCTTTGCACTCAAAAATAATACCTAATATACAGATGTTTGTTATTTATTTTTTTGATTATTTTTCAAATTCTGTCTTTATGTTTATGAAGATCGTATGAATCATCCACTAAATTTTGCTTCTTTTCGGAAAAATATGTGATTATATTATGTGACCGATAATTCCTTTCAAATCTTCAAGCTTAAGAGTAAGGAGTCTAAGGTCAATCCTCGCATCCATATTGTCGAGTTTGCTTGTGAGTGAAACCAAAAGCGCTCAAGAGCATTGGCATCGGATTAGCCGAGCAAAATGCTATGGAATTTTTGCAACTTTCCGCAAAATACGAAATCGATTGATTGATGCTAAGAATATACGTTTTGGCGATTCAGATGATTGTGCGGTCGCTCGTATTGCAAAGCTATTCATGCAGCAGATGGGTAGGCTGATTCCTGCTTGAGTTTTTTCCCAAGATATTTGGCAATTAGAAGGCGATCTCTCGTGTTCGGTAATAAGTTTATGACGAAAGAACAGTATTCTTGAAACGATATGCGATTGCAGGAGGTATAAAGAGTGCAGCCAGTTGGAGTTGTTGTCATTGGTCGAAATGAAGGAAATCGTCTCAAAGAGTGCTTACTCTCTGTACTGAGTCAGAAAACAACAATTGTTTACGTAGATTCAGGCTCGACAGATGGTAGTGTCGCATTAGCTCGCTCTCTAGGCGTTCATGTAGTAGAACTTGATTTATCTATTCCGTTTACTGCGGGTCGTGCTAGAAATGCAGGCTTTGAACATCTATTAAAAGTAAACCCAGAAACCGAATTTGTCCAGTTTGTGGATGGAGACTGTCGGATCGTAGAAGGATGGTTAGAACGTGCAGTGCATGAATTGGTGAGTCAACCTAAGGTTGTTGTCGTATGTGGGCGGCGGCGAGAAGAATTCCCAGATAACTCTATCTACAACCGTTTATGCGATATAGAATGGAACACTCCTGTTGGGGAAGCTAAAGCATGTGGTGGCGACTCAATTATGCGGGTTTTAGCACTTAAACAAGCAGTTGGTTTCAATCCCAGCTTAATTGCCGGTGAGGAACCAGAACTATGTGTGCGATTACGTCAAGCTGGAGGTAAAATTTTACGTATAGATACGGATATGACCCAACACGACGCTCAAATGACTCATTTTAGTCAGTGGTGGAAGCGATCGCTTCGTGCAGGTCATGCTTTTGCTGAAGGGTCTTGGATACATGGGAGTAGCCCAGAACGGCATTGGGTCAAAGAAAGCCGAGGTATTTGGTTGTGGGGCTTACAACTGCCCTTGCTAGCAGTGGCAACTGCATGGTTATCGGTTCTAATATCATCTTGGATTTTAGATTCAGGATTTTGGATTGGAAATCGCCATCTATATCTAAGTCATATAAAGCCATATGTCACATTCTTATTTCCATGTCTAATTATACTGCTATTATTCATGGCTTATGCTTTATTAGGTTTTAAAGTATATAAACATACTTCACAACGAGGATTTAAGTCACAAGAGGCAGTCCTTTACTCTTTGTCTTGCGTTTTAGGTAAATTTCCGCAAGTGCAGGGTCAAATTCAGTTTCACCTTTCCCGCTTACTCAAAAGGCAACGGACTTTAGTTGAGTATAAAAAAGTTAGTACTTAAAGAAAATCTAGCACTTAGTAGTCATCAGGTTTGTCATCCCAGAGAATTTTGACCATTGACGCTTAAAGATTGACTGTCAAGAAGAAAGGCAGCTATGCTGGAGGCAGAAGGGAAGACAATCAGTGGGGGCAAGAAAGCGCCACTGATTGAAGACCACCAAATAGAAGATTTGGTGGGGGCGGTGAGTACCCGGTTTGGGCAAGGCAGGGCAGAGAACAGAGTATAATCGTGTATAAAAGATTACTTATTCCTTCTGCCCTCTGCCCTCTGCCTTCTGCCTTGCCCGAAGGGCTGGTCAACCGCTAACAGATGAGACTCTAGATATCCAGACATTTTTTCATGACATCCGGACTAACTATCGAAATTTACAGTAACTTTACGAAAATCTACTAGTATCTAAATATCAACTTCATACAAACATCTTGATTTTAGCTGGTAAAAATATTATCTTAACGTCTGGTGTTGACTAAAAAAATTTGAGAGATTTGCTCCAGCATTCTTAGTTATGCAAGCTTCGTGAAGATAGTTCTTTGCCATTTACCAAAAGTGACAAGGAGAGAGCGCAGGCATGTATGAGTAAAGGACATTTAGTCACTCCAACGTCACCGAAAGTGAAAACGTTCTTCTTGCTTACTTGTTTATTCAGCCGAATCCCCACTTCGTCTATTGCCTGTGGCAACAATCAGTCGGGGAACTTTCGGCATATCCAAAGGCATTCCTCGCAACCACTCAGTCAATAGATTTCAGTGGAAAACTTGTGCCGTTTTAGTTGAACAGACAATTAATAGGTAATAGGGACGATAATTATCTTCTTCTTCTTCTCTAAATGACCAATAACCCATTACCAAATTGTGTAAGTTGTCTTATTAACTGTAAGGCTCTTACTGTAAGCTTGGAGTAAAATGAAAATAGCGTATTTAGTAAATAAGTATCCAAAGACAAGCCATAGCTTTATTCGGCGAGAAATTGCTGCCCTTGAAGCTTGCGGTTTTGCAGTAGAACGCTTCTCAATTCGAGATTGCGAATCTGAATTGGTTGATCCAGAGGACAAACTAGAGTTTAAGAAAACTTTAGTAGTCTTGAGTGTAGGCATTTTAGGTTTGCTGTTTAATTTGTTCGGCATTGCCATTACCAAACCAATTCTTTGGTTGAAGAGTTTGTGGTTAGCCCTTAAAGTTGGTTGGGCTTCAGAGCGAGGAGTTCTGTATCATATTATTTACTTAGCCGAAGCATGCGTTCTGCTAGGTTGGTTGCGTAATGCAGGAGTAACTCACCTTCACGCTCACTTTGGAACTAACTCCACCACTGTAGCAATGTTGTGTCAAGCGTTAGGTGGACCAGCATATAGTTTTACAGTTCATGGTCCATACGAGTTTGATAAACCTGAAAGTATCGGCTTGAGAGAAAAGATAAATCGTGCAGCTTTTGTGACTACCGTAAGTTTCTTCAGTCAAGGTCAGCTTTATCGGTGGTGCGAACACCAGCAGTGGCAAAAAATTCATGTGATTCGTTGTGGTGTAGACAGTGATTTTTTCAACCACCCGATAACAACAATACCATCCCAACCAAACTTAGTATGCGTTGGTAGGCTGTGTGAAGAAAAAGGGCAACTACTCTTAATAGAAGCAGTTAAGCAATTAGCGGCTATTGGATTATGGTGTCAGTTGACTCTTGTTGGTGATGGTCCTTTAAGACCTGAAATAGAAAAATTAATCAAAGAATATGGTCTTGAAGCACAAGTGAAAATTACTGGTTGGGCTAGTGGTACTGAAGTACAAAAATATGTGATGAATTGCCGTGCTTTAGTTCTGTCGAGCTTTGCAGAAGGATTACCCGTCGTGATTATGGAAGCTTTGGCGTTGAGACGTCCAGTCGTTAGCACTTATGTTGCTGGAATTCCCGAACTAGTCATGCCAGGTGTTAACGGGTGGCTTGTTCCATCAGGTTCAGTAGAAAGTTTAACAGCAGCTTTGCGTGAGGTTTTGGAACTTTCAACCGAGAAGTTGCAACAAATGGGTCAAGCCGGATATATTTCTGTGAAAGCACAGCACGACATCGCACTTGAAGCAGGCAAGTTAGCGAATTTGTTCCGATATTACCAACAGAAATCTCCTGAAGTAGAGCATAATTACCAACTACAGGTAAGCTTGAAGAACTAATATCAAATAACATTTCTATTGACCCAGAGTAGGCATGTAGAAACTTTTACCTAACCGATCATTGCTAATCAATAAATTATGACGAAAAAGCTTGCTGTTCGTAGTGCTATCTGGACAGTTTTCGGCTATGGAACTGGTCAGGTACTACGGTTTGGTAGTAACCTAATCCTAACTCGCCTACTCGTACCAGAATATTTTGGTCTAATGACTGTGGTGAACACTCTGAGAATAGGTATTGAATTATTCTCAGACATCGGTATTCTTCAAAGTATTGTCAACAATAAACGAGGCGATGAGCCAGTTTTTTTAAATACTGCTTGGACACTACAGACTATTCGTGGGGTGATACTCTGGCTATTTTTATTAATTGTTACCTTACCAATATCAACGTTTTATCATGACCAGCGCCTTTTGTGGTTGATTCCGATTGCAGGAATGTCCTCAATCTTGGATGGTTTTTGTTCCACAAGCTTATATACTCTCCACCGCCGACTACAACTAGGTAAGTTAATTCGATTCGACCTCATCGTGCAGGTATTAACTCTTGCTACCATAATTATTTGGTCGCTACTTAGTCCAGGGCTTTATGCTTTAGCTTTTGGAGTCATAGCCGGCTCAATCTACAAAATGGTCGGCAGTCATTGGTTAATCCGAGGTTACTCCAATCGCTTCGCTTGGGATCGAGATGCAGTTATAGAGATTTTGACCTTCGCGAAATGGATGTTTGTGGCATCAGCTGTAATGTTTCTCAACGATCAAGCAGATCGCCTCATTCTCGCAAAGCTGCTGTCATTTCAAGTTTTAGGAGTTTATACCATAGCTTATGCATTGGCTGGCATACCCCGAGAAGTTGTGAAACAACTTGGCTATAAAGTCATTTTTCCGACAATTGCCAATCATATCGATTTGCCACGATCTAGTTTACGAGACAAAATTCTTCGCCAACGCCGAATCATGCTGATTGGGTTTGCGTTTTTATTAGCTATTCTCGTGACGCTTGGTGATTTGGTAATCACCGCACTTTATGACCAAAGGTATAGTGAAGCAACGTGGATGATGCCGATTCTTTCCTGCGGCGTTTGGTTTTCGGTACTGTTCTACACTATTAGTCCAGCTTTAATGGCAATTGGCAAGCCCATGTACGCAGCCCAAAGCAATCTGGCTGGGTTCTTGGTTATTGGTGTAGGATTACCTTTAGCCTTTTTCAATTTCGGCACAGTGGGCGCTATTGTGTTGATTGCACTCAGCGATATGCCTTTGTATTTTGTCAACCTTTATGGGTTAGGAAGAGAAAAACTTTTAACTATTGTCCAGGATATTCAGTGTACTGCCTTTTTTGTGGGAATACTGGCTTTATCTCTATTTATCCGGAATTATTTAGGGTTTGGGATACCAATTCATGCAATTCTCTAAACTAGCAACTTAGCTGTCATATATCAGCGTAAGAAACTTTTTCCAGTACTTGTGCTGATTGCTGATGGCTAACAGCTATGTTAAAGGCTCATCACTGTTAAAGAACAGCAAGCGTATAGCAAGTATGGCAAAACCTACAGCCGCGATCGCTTTCAACACGCGTGTGGGTAATAACTCTGCCACTGCTCCCCCAGCTAATGCTCCTAACAAGCTAGTTAATAATAGAGCCGCAGCTGCCCCAAAAAATACAGCGCGGGGAGATTGGCTGCCGGACGAAAGTGCGATCGCCGCTAATTGACTTTTATCACCTAATTCTGACAAAAAAACTGTAATAAAGCTTAATCCTAAAAGGTGCCAATCCATACTTGTAACTCTTTTTAACTGGATATACTAAACTCAACTTAGCGAGTCGGGAATGATCTATTCCATTAACATCACACTACAATTGGAGTACATCCCACAACAGAAGCAGGGAAATAACCAACATCATTATTCCTGCGCCTCTCTCTACAGTTTTGGGAGAAACACATTTAGCTATCCAACTGCCCAAAGCCACACCCAATAAACTTGTCGTCACCAGTGCAACTCCAGAACCTAGAAAAACTATCCACGGAGAATGAGACTGGGCACTCATCAGCAAAGTCGATAGCTGTGTCTTATCGCCAATTTCTGCTAGAAAAATCGTGAAGAAGGTAGTGCTAAAAGTGACTGCGATGGATTGCTGTTTGAAATTGCGTAGGCGTAGCCCGCCGCAGGCATCGCTAACTTCAGATGATTCACTAGAGCTTAATGAGGACTCTTCTGCTTCAGGCTGTTCATCAACACAAACCCATGTATCTGAATAGCATTTATTACATTCTTCTATTTCCGGTTGGCTTTCCAACTGAGATTCACTATAGCTTGGGTGTGCAGTGTCAAGTTTCACGGTCAATCATTCTAGTTTTTTTCATATTCTTCTCATTTTCTCAGCATTTTTCATAAATTGCAACCTATTTCTCGCAAAGCTAGTACCTCTCAGCAGAAATCAAAACCCACAGCTTCGTCAAAACGCAGCATTTCTAGACTGCTTTCGCTATAAACCCCTTCTATTTGCTGGCGACAGCAATCTATTGCAAAATCATTTAACTCTTCAGGCTTTATGCCATACATATCCTGAAAAATTTCTGATTCTACACGACAGAAACGCGGACGATTTGCGTAGATGCGACATTCTCGCAAATGTTTGTCGTAGTTTATACACCATCCTCCTTCACCTACCATGCTGAGATAAACTTCCAGTTCCGGTGGGGATAGATACTCATCCAAGTCCGGGCGATCTGCTGGGTTAAGATGACAGCAGGCTCCACATTGCTTCACACATTGCCACTTTGCCATAATGCATTCGGGTTGTAAGAGAACGGTTTTCACTGTTGTTAAATTTTAATAAATGCTCAGCTGTCATTCAGGGACTGCTAACAGTCAAGCGTCTGCGATTTCAATCCAATGCCTGCTTATTGTATGTTTTTTCTTATCATTTTGTTAAGTAAATTAAATTTACATACCGCCCAGCGGATATGATCATTTGCATGTTTTGCAACAACGTTATTTAATTTTTATTTAGATCCTAGGGAGGGAAAATGTTTGACGCTTTAACCAACATCAACTGGGAAGTTATTTTTCAGCTACTATCTGTTGGACTGATCATGTTAGCTGGTCCAGTGGTGATTTTTGTCCTGGCATTCCGCAACGGCGATATGTAACTTCTGAAGTAGGGACGCGATACCCAAGCGTCTCTACAACTCCTGTACGGGCAGGTTTTATCCGATAATCTACCTATTTAATATTGATAGGTCAAACCTGCCCCTACTCCTCCTGTACGGGCAGGTTTTATCCGATAATCTACCTATTTAATATTGATAGGTCAAACCTGCCCCTACTCCTAACTCTTCCAAAGCTTGAACGGCGGCTTGGATCAGTCCGTCGAATTGAGGTTGACAAAGATCGACATCCATAGCCTTTTCACGATTCGCTCCTAATAAACCAGTATTGCATCCTGGTGAAACGACTAAGAATATCCCTTCAGAATTTTTAATTCTTAATTCATTTAAAGAACGGTTTTGATAGACACCACAAGTGTAGTGCTCTTGGTTGTACTTAAAAGTAGTCCTCAAAAAAGGAGATATAGAGGTAAATAATAGATGCGACTGAGTTGGGAGGCGGACACCTACTAATTCTAACTCAATGGTGGTGTTGCCGTTAAATTGATTTTCCCGCAGCTTGTAAGCAACATCAACTCGCGGTGGTAGGGGAAAGTAATCGCGCCAACGCCATGCGATCGCCTTAATTTTATAAAGTTGATTGTCAATTGTTTGTGCAAGTGTCACTTTCAGGTGACTGCGACTCTTGCCAACAGTTTCCTGTTCAACCACTTGGACATCAGTTGTCCAGAATACTGGATTGGGGTTATTAATACCGCAGGGTTCTAAAACATTAAGCTGTTGATAAAGCTCGTGATTAATTTGATTGAAGTTGACTTGAACGTCTATTTTCAGCAAGGGTTTGAGATGCTGGATTTCAAGACAATAGTTGGCAAACTCACTCAGGCGCGATCGCAACGCCGCTAAGTTTTCTGATGATAGAGAAAATCCGCCGGCTGCTTTGTGTCCGCCAAATTTACCTAGCAAGTCGTGACAATATTCCAATGCTTCAAAGACATCAAACTCCGGAATTCCTCTTGCTGAACCGCGAATTTTTTGAGAAGCAGATGGCTCATTTGTCAGATCTTCTTCATAAGTGCCGATAAACACAGGGACGCCATAGCGTTCCACCAAGCGGGAGGCGACAATCCCAATAACGCCATGATGCCAGTCGGGTTGAACAACGACTAATACCCGGTTTTGCTGTAGAGAAGTGACGTATTCTGCCTCGACAATTGTGATCGCCTGTTGTTCAATTTCGGAGCACATGTCCTGGCGCTGTTTGTTAATTACTTCACACTGCATTGCCCTTTCCATGGCTATTCCCATATCATCCGTCGTCAGCAATTCAATCACAATCCGAGGATCGCCAATACGACCAATAGCATTAATTCGCGGCCCCAAGCGAAATCCAATATCCTCTGGCTTGAGGGATTTTCGATTAGATGAAGGCGAGTTGTGAGTTGTTGGTTGTTGATTGTTGGTTGTGAGATTGCCAACAGATAAAGTGGATAAGGAAATTTCCCCATTATTCCCCTCTCCCCCTCCAGGCTGCACTCCAGACATCAGAATTAATGCTTTTATCCCAGACAATTTAGATTTGGGTAACTGCTGTAAACCACGTTTTACCCAACGGCGATTGACATCTGTTAAGGGAGCTAAATCTGCAATAGTTCCCAGTGTAAATAGTTCCAGCATTGGTGCTAATATACTTTCAGATTGTCCCATCTGTTCAGCAAGAGACACTGCCACAATATAGGCGACGCCAACACCGGCAAGACCCCGATAAGGTGAGGATTCTCGAATGAGTTTGGGGTTGAGGATAGCGTCAGCGTCTGGTAATTCTTGAGGAAGATCGTGATGATCGCTAACAATGACTTTTAGACCAAGTTTTTTGGCAAGAGCAATTGGTTCAACGGCTGAGATGCCATTATCTACTGTCAGAATCAGTCCTACGCCGTTTTCATGAGAGACTTCGACAATGCGGTTGTTGATACCGTAACCTTCGTGCATCCGACTAGGAATATCATAATCTACTTGAGCACCTAACCAACGCAGACTACGCAACAGTAAAGCAGTGCTTGTCATCCCATCAGCATCGTAGTCACCGCAAATAATGATTTTTTCTTGAGAGGTGATCGCATTTTGCAACAAATTCAAACTTTTTGCCAGATCGGGAAACTCTTCAAGTGGTGGAGGTAAGATTAAAGATTCTGGATTTAAAAATATTTGTGCTGCTTCCTCAGTGGCAATGCCACGATTTATCAGCAGTTGGCTAAGTGTGGACGACAAGTTCGTTGCTTCTGCCAACTTTTGCGCCAATTCTACTTTTTGCGGAAAAATTTGCCACCGCTGAAGAGGCAATCGCTGACGGGGATGAAGGACATGAGGTGTTGGTTGCTTTAGCACAGTCGCTGTTAGTTGTTAGTTGTTAATTGTTAGTTGTTAATTGTTGGTTGGATTTTCTTATAACCACTAACCACTAACCACTAACCAGTCTTCGCTCTTGAATTTAAAACACATTGACACGACCATCGTCACGGACGTAAACCGAGCGATCGCCATGTGATCGCCAATTTGGACGCAGTTCCACCTGCAGTGTACCAAAGTTTGGTTGAGAGACAATGGCTTTTAGCGATAACTTCATGTCATTCCAAAATACAAGAGATACATTAGGCTTTGTCCCGTCTCCTTGGGAGAGTGTTAATTGCTGTCCGGGACGCAGGGAAATTGGGTCGGTGCCTTGTATTTTCTCTAATTTGATGAGAATAGAGGTGTGATTTACTATTTTTACTTGAATGCGTTTACCCGGTGTAAACTGAATTGGCTGTAAACCACATTTAGAGGCACAAGTGACTGCCAGTGTGCGGCTGTGGTTTTCAGTTGATGCCAGAATTATAAATATTGCCAATAAAGTTGTAGATACAAACTTAAACATAGAAGTGAAACTTACGTACTTAGGCTATAAATGTGTAAATTTGAAGACTTCAGCCTAACATTGTCGAATCGCGATCGTCATCTGGTCACTAACCCCTAGCTATAACCGAGAGAGAAAAAAAGCGGAACAATCACCAACGCCCAGAATCAGTATTCTATTGCGCTAGTACAGAACTGTAAGGAAGAGAACAAATGACCAACGCTGATCAACCTGAAATACTCAGCCGATTCGACCGAATTGAATCCGCCTTAGACAGGGAGGTTGCCGTAAATGCGGATTTGAGAGCAACGGCTGAAGCTCTACTTGCTACTCCTACTATAGTTCCTGCATACTTCTGACGACTTTAACCACCTGCTTTCTGGGTGCCAATTTGACAAGATGAACTAGAATCTGATTTTTTAAGCCAGGGATGACAACAGTTTTGTTTGCCATTAAACCAAGATAGCCAATCTTGGCGACAGTTTCCGCATCCATCATTTTCTTACCCTTAACCAGTTTAGTGTCTGCCATTCCGGTTCTTTGATGAAATGCCGAATGTGTTGGTCCTGGACAAAGAACGGTTACGGTGACACCTGTACCCTCCAACTCATTCGCGATCGCTTCTGAAAAAGATAGGATATAGGCTTTAGTCGCGAAATAAACCGCCATAAAAGGGCCTGGTTGAAAAGCAGCAGTGGAGGCAACGTTCAGTATTTTTCCCTCACCCTGCTTTACCATGTCTTTGAGGAATAACTTAGTTAAATGGGTAAGACATACTAAGTTTACCTGAAGCATTTCTAGTTCACAAGTGAGGTCTGTTTCGTTAAATAATCCGTGATTACCAAATCCGGCATTATTTACCAACACATCAACATTAATAGATGCTTGTTGTAGTTCTGTAAAAATTTCTTTTGGTGATGTTGAGATGGATAGATCTTTAACAATAGTTGTGGTAGAGATGCCAAATTCTCGCTCAAATTCAGTAGCAACTTCAATGACTTTTTGTTCTCTGATATCAACTAATACGAGATTGTATTTATCACGAGCAAAATTACGTGCTAATTCGTAGCCAATTCCACTACCCGCTCCAGTAATAAGAGCAGTTTTCGTATGCTGAGCTTGATGATGTGTTGAATTCATATTAGAAAATTTACCTCATTACTTTAAGAAATTAAAATAATTTCATCTCAAAAAAAATGGATTGTTTTGCCTAAAAGCGAAACAATCCATTTACTATTACATCAAAAATTCTCTTCCACTGTTACAGATAATACCTAACAGTGGTAACAACCCGACTTTTCTGCGATCGCAAAGCCGTCTTTAAGAACAATGCTGTTTGATTGTGCAAAAAACTCTCCCACCAATTACGTGGTACAAAAGCGGGAATAATGACGGTTGTAAAGACACCTTTATGACGCTCTTCAAAATCAGTGATAAAATCGACGATTGGTTCAATTAAAGCGCGATAAGGAGAGTTGATAATTTCTAAATCAATATCAGACTCTAGTTTTCGCCATTGTTCTTGCAGTTTTTCCTTGTCTGTAGTACCAATATCTACATGAACTGCAACAATTTCATCGGCAATAGTGCGTGCATAGTCCAAAGCTTCTGCCGTTCCTCGGTTAAGTTGTCCGACAACAACTACCGCAGGGTGAGTCACCACTGGTGGTTTAGGTCTCGGAAGATAACCTCTAGGTGGCATTGTATCAAGACTGAGACGTTCTGCTACATGTATGTAGTGACGGCGAATGGCTAAAAATAAACTCACTATCAAAGGAATTGCGACTGCAACCACCCAAGCGCCAGCAAGGAACTTTGTCTGTAAGATCACCAGCAGAACGATCGCTGTCGTAATACTTCCCAAGCCATTCATTGCCGCTCTTGGTTGCCAACCCGGTAAACGTTCATTGAACCAGTGGCGTACCATCCCGGCTTGGGAGAGGGTAAAGGAAGTGAACACACCTACCGCATAAAGAGAAATCAGCTTGTCCACACTGCCGTTGAAGACAACGACCAAAGCACCACCAAACAGGCTGAGCAAAATGATACCGTTGGAGTACACTAAACGCTCACCTAAGAGTGCTAATTGCCGGGGCAAAAATCCATCACGGGCTAAAAGCGAGGAAAGTCTGGGAAAGTCCGCATAGCTGGTATTAGCTGCTAATAGTAAAATCAACAGCGTGGCAATTTGGATAAAGTTGTAAAAGATCCCATTGCCCAAAACATTGTGACTCAACTGAGAAATGACAGTTTCTTTTGCGTTGGGAACAATCTGATAAACGTTGGCTAAGTGAGTGATGCCGAGAAACATTAAGCCCAGAATCAAGCCCATGTAGAGCATGGTAACGCGGGCGTTTTTCCATTCTGGAGGCTTAAAAGCTGGAACGCCATTTGATATTGCTTCTACCCCTGTGAGGGCTGCACATCCCTGAGAAAATGCCCGCAAAATCAAAAATAGACCAAGTGGTTCTGCTGCTGGGATCACAGGAGGAATCGCGTGAATTTGTCCGGTAGCCTGTTTGTAGAAACCCACAGCAATCATAATAAAAACGCTGACAATAAAGGCATAAGTAGGAATCATAAAAATTTTGCCTGATTCCTTTACACCTCTTAAATTTGCCAGCATGATTAAGACAATAAACAGCAAGCAGAGTTCTACTGAGAAATGTCGCAACGGTTGCAACGCTGGAATTGAAGTGAGGTTATCTACCCCAGAGGCAATACTGACAGTTACCGTCAGCACGTAGTCAATCATCAGCGCTGCACCAGCGGTTAAACCTGGATAAACTCCCAAGTTATCTTTAGCAACGATGTAAGCTCCACCGCCACTAGGATAGGCGCGGATTGTTTGTTGGTAGGATAGGGTAATTATCAGTAGCAGTAAAGAGATCGCCAAAGCAATCCAGATAGATCCACCGATAAAAGCACCACCTGCTAGCACTAAAACTTTGAGAATTTCTTCTGTAGCATATGCTACAGAAGACAGAGCATCGGAAGAAAGAACCGCTAAAGCTGCTGCGTTGCCCAACCTTTCTTCACTATGAGCACTTGTTGGCAGGGTGCGACCTAATAAAAACTGCTTTATTCGAGGGTATAAGGACATACAAAGTCCGCTGAGCAAGGGTTTTTACTCCCTGCTCAGTAGAATCAGTGGTTAACTACAGAGCAAGGAATATAGCAATTTTGGCAGATTCTTAACCAATTAACCTAAAAATTTATTTGAGTTTTCTCACTACTTACATACTCATTTTTTTTCAGTTATAAATAATACCTGACAGTAGTCACAACTCGGCTTTTCTTAGCTCGTAAAGCTGTCTTTAAAAACAACACTGTTTGATTGTGCAAAAAACTCTCCCACCAATTATGTGGTACCAAAGCGGGAATAATGACGGTTGTGAAAACACCTTGATGACGCTCTTCAAATTCGCTGACAAATTTGATTATTGGTTCAATTACAGAGCGATAAGGTGATTCGATAATTTCTAAAGGAATATCTCGCTCTAAATGTAGCCATTCTTCTTGCAGTCTTTCCTTGTCTGTACTACCAATATCTACATGCACTGCAACAATTTCATCGGCAATAGTGCGTGCATAGTCCAAAGCTTCTACCGTTCCTCGGTTAAGTTGTCCGACAACAACGACAGCTGGGTGAGTCACTACTGCTGGTTTGGATCTGGGAAGATAACCTCTAGGCGGCATTCCCTTAAGACTGATACTTTCTGCTACATATTGATAATGACGGCGAATGGTAAAAAATAGGGCGACAAGCATTGGAACTGCTACCACTACCAACCAAGCTCCTAATAGGAACTTTGTTGAGATGATCACACCCAAAACGACTGCTGTCGCAATAGCTCCCAAACCATTCATTAAAGCACTCGCAAGCCAACCAGATGACTTTTCCCTGAACCACCGGCGTACCATCCCAGCTTGTGAGAGGGTAAAAGATGTAAATACCCCCACTGCATATAAGGGAATCACAGCGTTGACTTGCCCTTTGAAGATCACCACCAAAATAGCAGCACAGAGGCTGAGGAGAATAATCCCGTTGGAGTAAACTAAGCGATCGCCCAACAATGCTAGTTGTCTGGGCAAAAATCCATCCCTTGCCAAAAAGTAACAAAGTCGGGGAAAGTCTGCATAGCTGGTATTAGCAGCTAAAAGTAAGATTAACAGGGTGACAACTTGAAGAAAACCGTGAAACAGTCCATCTCCAAAAATCTCCCTACCCAACTGAGAAACTAAGGTTTCTCCTTCTGTGGGAATGATGTGATAAATGTGGGACAGGTAGGTGATTCCGATAAACATTAGTCCCAGAATCACTCCCAAATACATCAATGTCAGGCGAGCATTTTTCCACTCTGGTTCTTTAAAAGCTAAAACTCCATCGGATATTGCTTCCACTCCTGTCAGCGCCGTACATCCAGCCGAAAAAGCTCTCAAAATAAAAAACAAACTCAGTCCTTCTTTAACAGGAATGCTGGGATAATTGGTTGAAATGTGCCCAGTCGCTTGTTTAAACAAACCAAAAGCAATCAAGACAAAAATACTCACAATAAAAGTATAAGTAGGAATCATGAATATCTTGCCTGATTCCTTTACACCCCGAAGATTTGCGATCGTCAACAGAAAAATAAAAATCAAACAAAGGCTGACTGTGAATGGTAACAGTGCTGGAACCAATGAGGTGAGGGCTGCTGTACCAGCAGATATACTGACAGTCACTGTCAAGATATAGTCAATCATCAGAGAACCCCCTGCCACTAGTCCTGGATAGATTCCCAGATTTTCTCTAGCAACAATGTAGGAGCCACCGCCTTGAGGATAGGCGCGAATGGTTTGTCGGTAAGACAACACAACTATTGCCAGCAAGATCATAATGGCGATCGCAATAGGCACAGACAAACCAAGAGGACTACTTCCAGCTAGTATCAGAACCAGTAAAATCTCTTCTGTAGCGTAAGCAACGGAGGAAAGAGCATCTGATGAAAGAACCGCCAAGGCGGCGGCGATACTCAATCTTTCTTCAGCATGAGCACTTGTCGGTAATGTTCTACCGAGTAAAAATCGCTTGAGCGGTGGGTAGAAGGACATACACAGTCAACCTGACACCTATTTTCATATAGCTCTATGGCAATAAAACATTAGCCACGAACAGTCAACATTGCAATTTTGCCAGATTATTAAACAACTGATGTTAAATTTTACAGTAGAGGTAGCTGAATATTTTTACTACCTACTAATAGATTTTGGGAATCCTGCTCACCAGTAGCTTTTTCCTGCCATATTTTTACATCGTCTACTAGTAATTTGTTTGCTGCTTCCAGCATTGATGCTGCTATATCTTTAAGATCTTCGCGGGTGGTTAAGTAAGTCTTTAACGCTTCCATTGGATCGATGCTGCTACTTGCGTTTAATTCTGGAAGGCGAGGTCGAGCTAACTGGCTGACCAATTCTGGTTGAATAGTGTAAGTGTGTGCTGCACTTAAGGCTTGATGTATCGAGGCGTTATCGATTAAATCCAACTGCTCCGAACGGAGTTTGTAAATGAGCCGTACTACAGCGTCTTCAATATTATGCTTGGCGATCGCTTTAAAGAGTGCAGAAAGTGGATCTTCGGCACCGGATATATCCACCTCAATTGTGCGGAATGTCCGAACGGGTAAAGGACAAAATTCCCACTTTACTTGACCCCGTTCCAGTTCTATCATTACATAACCTTTGTCTTCCTTTTCTTCGCTAAAATCCACCCGTTCAATACTCCCCGGATAAATCACTGGCGGCTTGTTAGATTTATTCAAGTTCTGGTGGCGGTGGACATGTCCTAAGGCTACATAGTCAAAGTTGTCCCGCACCAGCAGAGAAAGAGGAATCATAAAGCCTTTACCCACGGCCAAAAAGCGTTCTGCTCCCAAGCTGGCATTATCTGCCATTAAGTGAGCCAAGAGAACAGTTGGGATATCCGGATCGAGGCGGCGAACTTCCCCTTCTAGGACAACTTTTAGGCGTTCAATTAACAGTTGGTTGACTTCTGCCAAAGATGAACCTTCAGTTTCTTGGCGAGTCATCAGGGTGGAACGAGTTAGCCAAGGAAGAGTGATAATCTGTATCAGTCCGTTACGAGTTTGAATGCGGTGAGTCGTTAGTTTATCACCGACGATAAACCCAGGCACTCCTAAGGTACGGTAAATACACAGACTCGCTCCACCCAACCCTTGGGAATGTTGATCGTGGTTGCCAACAAGCAGCACTGTAGGGATGTTGGCATCCACGAGACGGCGAAATTGAGCAGCAAAGACTTCCTGCACGTATGGCGGCGGTGTGGCATCGGGGAAGGCATCACCACCGAATAGTACGATATCCACAGAATCTGCCAATGCTCGGTCAATACATTTAGATAAAGTCTTGACAAAATCCTCCAATCGTGTATTAAACCCTGTTTCCGGATTGATTCTTCCGTGAGAAAAGCCGCATCCTATATGGAGATCAGAGAGGTGAAGGATTTTAAGCATGTCTGTTAGTTGATAGTTATTTGTTGAGTATTGTGACTTTGTCTACTAACCACTATCAACTATCAACTATCAACTATCAACTAACCACGGGCTAAATATGAATCCCACATTCTGTTTTTCCAGTACCCCGCCAACGTCCGGCGCGTTCGTCTTCGCCTTCAGCGACTTTGGTGGTGATAGGTTCATCGCCAATACTAGGATAACCTTGGTCGTGCAAGGGGTTGTATATAACGCCATGTTCAGCGACATAAACCCAGCTATCTTGGCGCGTCCAGTTTGCTAAAGGGTTGATTTTCAAGCGTCCTTTGCCATCTAGTTCAAATACAGGCATTTCAGTGCGAGTCACGGCTTGATCGCGACGGCGTCCAGTCAGCCAAGCAATTGTGTTGAGTTCTGCTAGGCTCCGTTGCAAGGGTTCGATTTTGGTTAAATGGTGGAATTGGGCAATATCTGTATCCCAAAGAGCTTCGCCGTATTTCGCAGCAAAAGCTTCGCGAGTGTCTACATCTGGAATTTTGTAAGTATAAAGATCCAGGTTGTAAATTTCTTTGGATTTCGCAACCAATTCTAGGGTTTCTGGAAAGTGGTATAGTGTGTTGAGAAATACCACAGGAACTGGATGATTGAGATCGTGGTAGAGAATATGGGTGATAACTAAGTCGTCAACGTTAAAGGCGCTGGTTTGAATCAGTGCAGTTGGGATGTTCTCTACAGACCACTCTAGTATTTGTGTTGGATGGGCTTTATCAAATTTATCGTTTAATTGCTCCAAGTCAAAGTTTTTACTCTGGGCTGATGCTGTAGCAACGGGTGTCGTAGTCATAGTTTTCGTGTCCAACTCTGTCTTTGCTGTATTAATACTCATCCTACACCATATTGGCACATAACCCGGTCGGAATTGTGTACTTGTTTTTTTCGGAAATTAGCACCTTTGTGAGCGAGATATTTTCTTTATTCCTCACAAACACGACGTAGTATTCTCTCTCCCATGACTGCGTGCCTTGGATGATCAACCAGTCCTGTATCTAGCAGCATACAAGCAAAAAGTATCGCCCATCCCAGAGCGCGTTGTAATGTTGCCTCAGAAATATTTGCGTAGGAAGCGATCACTTGTTGGCGTGCATTTTGATCACTGAACAGCATCCATATAGAAGCAAGATCTGTTGCAATATCACCTGAGGTCATGTCGCCCCAATCAATTATGCCTGTAATCTTACCGTCTTGGACAAGGATATTACGTGGGTGAAGATCTCCATGTAACCATTTTGCCTCAACGTCAATAGATGTGTTCAAAGCGGTTTTCCAAGTGTTCTTGAGCTTTTGAGTTATCAGATTGGTTTTTGTTTCAAGTCTTTGCATTCGTTCTTCCACAGCAGCCGCCCGGTGAATTAGTGGTACGCCGCGTACTGCATTTCGTGGCGCATTAAATGGCGCAGGCATATGTAATGAGCGCAGGAATAAAGCAAAGAGTTGTGCCTGATTTGTATGCGGTTCTTCTATATCAGCAGATCTACCAGATAGCCACGGTAACACGCTCCATCCCCAAGGGTAGCTTTGTGTTGGCTTGCCTATTCTGTAGGGAGTTGGAACAGGTAAAGTCAGCTGGTAGGAGAGTTTAGGAAGCCAGGTTTGCTCATTTTCGATGAGTGTGGCTGCTGAAAAACGACGTGGGAGCCTGACAGATAATTGATCGCCCAGTCGAAACATGGCATTGTCCCAACCAGCTTCTACAAAATGAATCGGTAGATACGTCAGATCTGGGTGCTGATCCGCCAACAAATTGTAGACGAGGGTTGTATCTATTTCGATCTCGGATACTGGTGTTCCTATTGAACGCGATTTTTCATCTGACTTCATATTTGCCTCCTTAACTTAATTGTCATTTTTTCAAGATTTGTAAATCTATAATGCCTAAGGAATACTCGCTCATACCAAAAATGACTGGGTGTGGGCTGACAAAGGAGATATTAAGAGGCGAGGAAGTTCTACTAGGCTTTCGTTGCATCTAACAGACTACTAGTACAGAGCGGCGGAAATAACCCACCCATCTGAAATAGGTAAAAAGCTTATAAAATAAGTGTTCTTTCTTTTGACTTTTGACTTTTGACTTTTGCCTTGTTGTACTAGGTAACCTTGCTAGGTATTGGTTAACCCATTTCAGTAAATACTCTCATCTTTATTAAGAAAATTTACATAAGTTTAAGTTTTACTATGCTTTTATTGATAAATATACTAATCCTGATATCGTGAGTAAATACCTAATAGAACCGGTTTATCAAAATGAAAGATTCCAAAACTCCTAATACATTGGGCCAATCTATGATCATGGGAGCGCTTCTGATGATAACCAGCGCCAGCATCATCACTATCATGAATATTTTCTAAGAAAAAAACTGAAAATTTAGTAAAATAACTTTATAAACCCTTCTTATTCATGAGAGGGGTTTTAAGTATGACAACCTGGTAGAAGAGAGCGATTTTCAGATGTATAGACCACAGTTTTGGAGTGGGTAAGGGTTTTAGATCATATTGGATGTACCCAGATATCTAGATAAAACCTGCCCCTACACGAGATCTGTAGTCTCTCAATGTGAAAACTGCTATAAAAATGTGCGCAATTGCGCACAAATTCTTCCCCTCAATGAAGCTCAAACTCAAAATGCTCTTTGTTCAGGAGAATATCAGAAGGTAAAATCTTTTTTACCGACGATTTAAACGGTAATTTAGCGTAGTCCCGATGTGGCGAAAGCTGATCACAAAATGGCGACTAGAGTGGTTTGCCAAGGCAACTTTACGGGGTTAATAGCAGCAAGATAAATCTCTTTCTCCCCCTCCCCTGCAAGCCCTAACCCGTCAATTTTGGGTTGACAGAGTACTAGGGACGCCCATCCCTTCTAGCAGGGCTGTTTCATTCCCTAAAAATGGTGCTGAAATTGAGAAGGCAGAGGGCAGAAGGAACCCACGCTTAAAAACGTGGGATTCAAATAAGGACGCCCTGTTCCTCGCGCTACGCGCGAGGAACAGATTTTATTTTCTGTTCCGGATAAATCCGGGGGCTTGGGCCCGTTATGGGCTCATGCTGGGCAGAAGGCATCAGATTTTGGTATAATCTATCACATTGCCTTCTGCCCTCTGCCTCCAGCATAGCTGCCTTGCCCGAAGGGCTGGTCAAAGATTTTTACACAAGTTAGGTTTTCAAGCTGTGATGTGCAGACGATCACTCTACTCAATCATGCTGCATTTCTTACCTAACTTTGATTACAAAATATTCCGCAATTCTGTGATTGTATTTGCCACAACAATGCTGCGTAAAATTTCCTTCAACCGCTCTAAATCAGCAATTGGCATAATTTGCGGCATTAATTCCAAACTACTGCTGCCAAATTTCACCTCTAAACTCATTTCGATGTTGGATAAAATTTCCTCTCTCCGTCCGCGTTCCTCACCCATACGCAGT
The DNA here is from genome assembly GCA_937873135.1 of uncultured Scytonema sp. GTDB lineage: Bacteria > Cyanobacteriota > Cyanobacteriia > Cyanobacteriales > Nostocaceae > Rhizonema. The sequence continues at coordinate 77,098 of CALMVQ010000358.1, forward strand.
CCGCGTTCTACTCCACGCTGTTCAATTTCCTGATACCAAGGTGACTCACGTAACACAGCCATATCCCACCTCATAATTTCTTGAACTAACGTACTCTCTAGCACAAACGTCGCAAAAAATGCCAGCACCGTCTCCAGTTGATTTAACTGTTCATCACCACGCAAAATTCGTAGTGCTTCTCTAATTGTAGACTCGTTCTCCCCACCTTGAAGAATCGGTACAAAGGGCAGCAGTGAGGGTAATGGTTGCTCAAAGACAATCTTGACATCTACTTCCCACAAGTTAATCACACGATAATCTTGACGTGCCTCTAACCCGGCAATATTTGATGCAAATCTAGTAGCTATTTCTTCATCACCGATTTTTAATATGTTAATCAGTACTGGATAAGTTGGTAATTTATATTTCTCTTCCGCCAAAGCTGCATAGGCACGCATCCGTCGTGGCATTTGGGATGAAGGACGCAATTGTAATTCATTGAGAACCAAAAATTCACCGTACTGTGGACTGGCAACACGAATTAAAACATCACTTTCTCTGCTAATCCATTGAAATTCTGAATTTAGAATTTCGCTTGCCACAATATCGGGTATTTGTGTTACCCATTTTACCCAGTTATCAGGTGCAAGACTAATTAACTTTTTGGTGCTAACATCTGCGGGTTTTGCCATCTGCACTCGTAGTTTATTTTCTCATGGTAAGTGTAGCAACTGTCTTAAAAGTTAAGCGATCGCGATCTGGAAAAATTCTGGCTATGCTCTCGCTTGAAAGAAGGACTGCAAGCCAATTGTGCTGTAAATTAAATATTTATCGACATGCCATAATCTAATGAAATTAATTTTATACAGCAAACCTGGATGCCATTTGTGCGAGGGTTTGCTCGAAAAGCTAGAACAGATTGTGAAGACGCCTGATTTCACGTCTCTACAGCTAGAAATTCGGGATATCACGACTCGTGAAGATTGGTTCCAAGCTTATCAGTATGAAGTCCCAGTACTTTCGTTCAATCAAGGTGTAGATGAGAATCGCGAGCAATCTTTACCACGTCCTTCTCCTCGTGCTAGTGTGCAGCAGTTAAAACAAATGCTTCATTCGTATTTATAGGTGTGCGAAGAAACAAAAAAATAGTGCAGAATAAGCGCAGGAATAGCGTGTGAAGAGGTTTATCAGATGAAACTGAGGGAATTAGTTGCGGCTGTGGACGTTATCGGGCAGTTACCCGAACATCCAGCAATGGATGCAGAAGTAAAGGAATTGAAGACGAATTCTCATGCTTGTACTGCGGGAGATTTATTTATCGGGATGCCAGGAACGCGGGTTGATGGTGGAGAGTTTTGGCAAAGTGCTTTAGCCTCTGGTGCCATAGCCGCAATCATTTCTCAGCCAGCAGCACAAAAGAATTCGCCCACACCAGATGCTCGTGTCATTACTGCTAGTGATATGACGAAAGCCTGTGCCCAAATCGCTAATGCTTTCTACGGTTATCCGGGACAAAAACTCCAGCTCGTTGGTGTGACTGGTACAAATGGCAAAACGACAATCACCCACATCATTGAATATTTTTTGAATAAAGCCAATCAACCTACAGCTTTGATGGGTACGCTTTACACTCGTTGGCATGGCTTTGTCCAAACTGCTGCTTACACGACACCCTTTGCAGTAGAATTGCAACATCGGCTTGCTGATGCTCTGAATGCTGGGAATAAATATGGGGTGATGGAGGTAAGTTCCCACGCTTTAGCACAGGGGAGGGTGATGGGTTGTCAATTTAATGTTGGAGTCTTTAGCAATCTCACTCAAGACCACTTAGACTTTCACCGCGACATGGAAGATTACTTTGCCGCTAAAGCCCTGCTTTTCAGTCCTGATTATCTCACGGGACAGGCAATCATCAACGCTGATGATCCCTTCGGCAAGCGATTGATTGCCGCCTTACATCCTGATCAGGTTTGGACCTATAGTGTTAATGATTCTACAGCTAATTTGTGGATGAGTGACCTGAATTACGAGAAGAATGGTGTGAGTGGGATGATGCATACACCGAAGGGTGACGTGGCTTTTCGCTCGCCTCTCGTCGGGCAATACAATCTAGAAAATCTCTTAGCAGCAACCGGAGCCGTTTTACACTTAGGCTTGGATTTGCAGTTTGTAGCATCTGTGATCCCGGATTTTCCTGGTGTTCCAGGACGTATGGAAAGGGTACAGATTAGTTCGGAACAAGATATCAGTGTGATTGTGGATTATGCCCACACGCCCGATAGTTTGGAAAATTTGCTGAAAGCGTCACGTCCATTTATTCGGGGGAAAATGATTTGTGTTTTTGGATGTGGAGGAGATCGCGATCGCACCAAGCGTCCGAAAATGGGGAAAATTGCTGCTGAATTAGCTGATGTCGCGGTTTTGACATCTGACAATCCTCGGACTGAAGATCCAGAAAGAATATTGCAAGATGTTTTAGCAGGAATTTCAAAAACGGTTTCGCCGATGGTAATATGCGATCGCGCTACTGCCATTCGTACTGCCATCTTACAAGCGCAACCTGGAGATGGTGTCTTGCTTGCTGGTAAAGGTCACGAAGACTACCAAATTCTCGGAACTGAAAAAATACACTTTGATGATCGAGAACACGCACGAGACGCTTTACTAGAAAAATTGAAAGTATCGGGATGAGGCAATCGGCTTATGGCTAACTACCAACCGCGAACCGAAAAGTGCTATTAACTCATGAATGTTGCTTTAGCTCAGAATCTATCAATATATCAGCTGGCTTTGGGTATGCAACCGCCTCCCCAAACATTACCTCTTAGTCCCGCTACTTTGCTGTCACTAATTAGGGCACAAATTGATTTACTAATTGAGCAACAAATTCTTGCTACTTTATGGGTAAAGCTACCACCAGGAAAAATTTGGGACTCGGAAATTCAACGCTACAATCAGCAAATTGGTGTGTCTAGTACGATATACAATTGCCAAATTGAAGAAAGCTTGGGGGCAGTAGAGGACACTGGGAGTGTGGAGATTTCTGCTTCTTCTTCCGCGAACCATAACCTATTCGTGCCAACCCAATTAGATCCTCAAATACGGCGAGAATATTTTATCATTGTGTTGTCGCCGCAGTTTTGTAGTTTAACTTTGGCTTACAGACCGCTTAAAAGAAGTAAAATTGATTTATGGGGGAGGTTAGATGGAAATAAAACTGCAAAGTTACAAGCTATAACGACTTTTGAGGGTAAGATTATTCAACGAGTCTTGAATAAGATTGAACATTCAATAAATTCAAAATTATCTCCCTTCATACCAAATAGTTTTATTTGCCCCCCAACACCAGAGCCAACACTTTTAACTCAACTGTTGGCAAAACAATTGCAGCGTCAGGAGGAAATAAATTATCAAATATTCACTAACCGTATAGCTAAGATCCAGCAGCAAAAACAGAAACTGCACCGTAAAGAGCAACTGAACGATGAATACTTAAGCAATGTGTGTCAGGAACTGCGGATACCTCTTACACATATGAAAACAGCTTTAAGTTTGTTAAATTCTCCGAGTCTGAAAGCACCTCAGAAACAACGTTATTTACAGATGCTGAGTAACCAGTGTGATCGCCAGAATTCACTGATTACAGGTGTATTGGAGCTCATGCAGAGCGAGCGCAATTTGGAACGGATGAATTTAGAATCAGTGCGTCTTGCTGACATCGTACCAGGGGTCGTCAGTACTTACCAGCCTCTAGCGCAAGAAAAAGGCGTAATGGTAGCTTATACAGTACCCACTGAACTTCCAGATGTCTGGTGTGTGAGCGGAGGGCTAAAGCAGATTCTCATTAATTTACTTTCCAACAGCATCAAATTCACAAGAGCAGGGGGAGAAGTTTGGGTGCGGGGACGCGTACACGGTGATTATGTGCAACTGGAATTTTGCGACACTGGAATAGGGATTGCCGAAAACGAAATTCCTCAAATCTTTAACCGTTTTTATCGTGTGCGTCCTTCAGCACCAAATGATCCTGGTGGTGCTGGATTGGGTTTAACAATTGTGCAACAGTTACTGTGGCGCAGTGGAGGCTCTATTTTTGTGAAAAGTAAACAGTTTGAAGGCTCAACCTTTACAATACAGTTGCCTATAGTTCATCTTAAAAATGGGCAGTGAGGGCGGGTTTAATTTACCATTGAGGCAAGAATCCCACGACTATAAGCCGTGGGCATGTTCAAATAATTATAAAGAAGTATAAACATTTGACTGAAGCGCCTTAACTCTATTAACAAGCATAAGTTTTCATTTTGCTGCAAATATCAAGGGTTTTATAAGAAGAAACGCTGAAAACCCCGAAGTTAAATAGTGACTCAGGAACTCTTCCACGTCATTCATGTCGGGGATGAAAGCGGGTAAAGCCCTTTAGGGCTGAGTGATGGTGCTAATGACTTACTTATGCATTTTCTCTTTTACCTTTTCTGCATCAGTGGCTAATGTTTTGTGAGGACTTCGTTGCCATTCTCTTTCTTTAGTCCCAAAAGAAGACTCTGAGTCCTTCGATCCTTCTAAAGGCAGAAAAATTGTTAACACCTCACCGTGACGAGGGCGATCGCGTACAATGAGTTTGCCTCCAATTGCTTGAAACAAATGCTTGGTTGCAGCTATATTCAAACTAATCGTACCCGTGTCAGGTTGAAATGTCAGCAATTGACCAATGGCTTTACGAATGGGCGGTTGACATGGAGAGGTGCTAGCAATACTGTCGTCAGTTAATAATTGTAACTTAAGTTGGTCACCGGCTGGAATGACCTGTACTTGAATGTGGCTACCTGCTGGTAGACTGCGGGTAAAATTCTCCATTAACCCAGTGAGCACTCGATCTAACATGGCGGGATGACTAACCACTGTTGGCAATTGCTGGGGTAAAACAACATCCAAAGTTAAGTTACGTCGATTTGCTGCTTGTTGCCACCGGGGAATGCTTTGTTGCAAAACGCAATCTAAAGACATTGCCATCAGTTGAGTGTTTGTGGACTTTGCGGGGGCAGATGTTTCTAATTCTGCAGCCCTAAACAGTAACTCCATACGATCAATTTGCTCGGTACACTCATGATCGATTAGTTCCAAGCGCTTAATAGCGTTGACAGGCAAATTACGCTGCTTGAGGAGTAGGCGAGTCGTCGTGCGAATTGTTGTCAGAGGAGTACGTACTTCGTGAGCAAAGGCTTGAAGTAATTCCACATCAGGACGAAGATGAGAGGAGGAGGAGAGGGGAGTTGGTTGACTCGATACGGATTTTCCTTTATCTTCGTGAGAACGAACTTCGTCGGGTGGTAATTCTTGAAGCAAAAACCGACTAAAATTCATGACAGTGAGGTAATCGGGAGTTACAAAAGAATACTCTTGTACGACTTCCTCTAAATCAGCAAATAACTCTGGATTGCTTAACATTACCCGCGCACCTAGCGATCGCCAAGTCTGCTGAACAATATGAGGTTCAAACGAAAAAGAAAACTCCTTCTTACCACTCTCATCCTCTGCAAGCACCAATACTAGGCTAAATTTTTCTGTAAAAACTAGGCAAAACTGCTCTAATGCTAATGGATCTGCAATTGACAAAGGCAGTACCAATTCATGAGGAGTAATCTCATCTGTCACAGTGGGAGCTTCAGACATCTGAAACGGCATCAGTGCTAACGGGTTGAATGGCTTTGCGCTAAAAGTTACCGTCTGTAAACTTTGATTTAATCTAGGATCGCTGAATACAGGTGCTGGCGCAGCTAAAACTAGTCCTTTTTGTCTGGCTTTCGGTGAAGCCGTTGTTAACGATAACAACAGTTGCTCTGTCGCTGCTACACTGACTCGCCACTGCTGTTCTGCGTGGGTATGTGAATTTTTAGCTATAGTCGATTGACTATCAGCTACAATTTCGCTCAGACTTGGTAATATCCATTTGTACACAGATTTTCACCCCTTAGTTTCAAAGAGGGACTGACACTTACAGCATTTTTTTGCCATATATATGAGGTTATAAGCATTTGTGTACAGTTGGAAGTCGTAGAACCGAACACTCTCTTGGCGCAATTTCCCCTGAACACTATCAACAAGGGGTTAGTGCACGCTTGTGAGGCTACATTTTCATAGCTCGTCACTCGCTGTTGTATAAAATCATATATCTGTTGACAGATAAATAGCTCTAACTATCGGATGATGAAAATTATCTGAATCTAATAGACAATAGCTGATACTCAACAAGATACAGCAAGTAGTAATCCTGAATAAAAGTGTAAAAGAGTGCATTTCGACCGTTAATAGTTAACTGTGAACCGTTAAATGTTATTAGCAGTATTTGTCTATATTCTAAGAATAAAATAGGACTGCTGTAACAGATTTTGTAAAACACTTTTATTGTTTGGTGTAACTTGCTATCACGAGTTTATATTCCATAATGGAATATAAAAAAACAATTCGCTTATCAACCTCGCACACTAATCAAAATCAATTAATCGCCAAAAATATTCAAGTGAGGAGAAAATGAAAAAGTTTATTCCATTCATAATTGGTAGCGTACTGATGATTGGTGCTGTTGGTTGCCAAAACACTTCTAAAACCAGTGCAGATGCTCCTAGCAATACGAATGAAGCAGGCAATGCACCTACTCAAGAAACATCTCAGAAAACCCAAGACGATGCGACTAACCCAGTTCGTAAAAAACAATTAGAATCTGACATTCGCGCCAACGAGCAGCGTAATAATGCTACTGGTGGTGATACAAACAGAGCTAGTGGTGATTTGAAAACCGAAGTTCGCGATAAGTTAGAGGCAAATTTACCAGCTAGCAAGTTGGCAGTAGATGCTAAAGATGGGGCTGTGACTGTAGCCGGAACTGTTCCTACACAAGAGCAACTGAACAAAATTCCCACCCTCGCACAGCAGATCAAAGGTGTTAAGAGCGTGAAGGTGAATGTCAAAGTTTCTCCAGCCACAGCAACACCTAAATAAGTAAAGAGTGCTGAGTGCTGAGTGCTGAGGAGCCAGCGCCGTGCTTTGGTTCCCAAAGTTGAGGCGACTGGCGTTGCTGAGTAAGAAGAAAGTAAAGAAAGAAACATTCCAAATTTTCAACTCATATCCTTTCTCTCTTCATTCTCAGGACTCAGCACTCAACATCCCGTCTCCTCAAAGCCCAAGAGTACGATCTGGAAATCCAGCAGCATCAAAGTAACGCGTTCTTCCCACCGTTTGATACTTCAAGATAGTCTTTAAACCATTGGCAGCAGGTAAAGATTTGAGCGTAAAAGACTTAGCTTTAACGTTGTCGGGTTCGCCAATTAATGCTTCACTCAACACCCGACCAACAAGCTTACCTTGAGCGGTTAATTTTAACTTTAGCATTTTTGCTAGAGTTGGTGCAACATCTGCATTACCTGTAGGAGTTAAGTCTTTAAACCCTTGCTTAAAGTCAGGCCCAGTTGCCATCATGGTGTTGAAAGTGTCAGCGCGACTGAAACTGCCATGCATTCCTTGTCCTTGTTGTAAGGGGGTGTCTGCAACTTCTACTCCGCATGCTGTCGGATCTCCACAACCTGTATCAAAAGAGCGAAAGTTTACCAAGATGGATGGTTTAGGAGTTCGTGCCGCACCTCGAAGGGCGATCGCACTAAAAGGCAAAGTACCGGGAAATGAATCCAAGGTGTCATCCACAAATAAGCCACTAACATAATCTTGCTTGAGTAGCAAATCTACAATCTGTTTGGCAAGGGCTTTTTTGTTAGCGTTATTAGGCAAGTAAATCAAATCAGAACCACCATTTCCAGCAACAATGATATCTGGATTTGTCTGGTCTTTACCAATAAGATTGTTTTTAGAAAATTGTCCCTTAGTTGGATCGACAGAGGCATTTTTGTTATCTGGATCAAACAGAGGTGATTTTAATTCATTCGCCAAGTCTATTCCTAGAAAACCAGGTGGTAAAAAACCTTTTGGGACATCTGAGTAAGAAAGTGTTGCGGCATAACTGGTTTTGCTTTGCTTGCTAATTGTTGAGAAGCCGTGATCAGCAGTAACAAATATGTTTGTAGTTGCATCCAAGCCCAATTGTTTGAGTGTGTTGCGAATTTGCGCCAGGTTCTTGTCCATGTTTTGACGGGCGGCTTGAGTCGTGGCACCGTTGATTCCCGGAACAATTTGGTTGAGGCTATCACCTTGGTTGTGCTGTGTGCCATCAGGATCGCGAGACCAATAAACTAAAATAAATGGTTTTTGCCGTTGTTGGAAGAGTGGTAAGATTGCCTTTGTTGTCACATCGGCAAAATATTGCTGCTGGACTGTATTAGCAACTTTAGTACCGGGTGTTTTGCTGTCGCCTGGTTTGCCGTTATCGCCCCGTGATGGTGCTACTGGTGCTAAGGAGTTTTTGGTAAGTGAAGCAGTTATTTCAGAACTGAGAGGAATTCCTGTTGGTGAACCTGTGGCGTCATCAATAATGATGGTAGGTTCGCCTTTTTGCAGTGTAACATCTTGAATTAAAACTGGTCCGATTTTGCCGACAGCAGCAGTACTGAAACCTGCTTTTCTCGCAATTGATAGTAAAGTTTCTTCGTTGAGATAGTTAGTGCCGAACTGTTTGTTAATTTCTTGAAGCACAGCATTGTTTTCTAGGAAGGGAACTAAGCTATTTTTAGCACTTTGAACCGGAGCGCTCACTTGGATGGTATTACTGAAGTCACCTGTATCACCCAAATAGTGTCCGGTAGCGATCGCCGAAGCGTTAGCAGTAGTGAAGGTAGGAAATAGAGAGTGAGTATTGATAAAGTTGACTCCCTGTTCCCGAATATCCTGCAATGTTGGAGTATCCGTAGCATTAACAACACTCGGACGCAGCCCATCGGCAACAAAAATGACGACATTGTGTTGTGATTGCTGAACGGGTTTTCTTGGAGAAACCGTACATGCCACCACAAATGCAAGGATAAAAAGGGTTAGTAGCACCCAGCGGCGATTGCGCTTAACAATTCCCATAACCTTCAAAGATTGTCAGGACATCAAGATTTTATAACTTAGGTGCTAAATTTTACTGTCTTTTTTTATTCACTTTTGCCCTGAGATAGAAAAAACATCCAGCATTTACCGAAAAACGTTAGTCTTATACCGTTTCTCCATGAAGAAGAGCGAAAACGAATTTCTTAGCCCACGGCAATAAAGCGGCGTGGGTAGTTCAGATCTAAAAAGTTGCACTTCATATATAACTGGTATTAGCATTTTTGGATAAACTGCTGCAATCAATAGTAGCATCACTAAAACGACCTCTTGAGAAAGTATTATTTGCAACTAACTCTATCTGACCTTCTTGATTCACAATCCACCCCTTAGCCTCTACAATTGTTGGTGGTTGACTATCAACTGACAGAACAAGGCAAAAGTTAAAAGTTAAAAGGCACTCATAAAGAAAAAACGGTTTCAAGCCCCCAACTCCGCCCGTGGAAAACCAAAAAATATTTTTTTAAGGGGACACATAGTGCGATCAAAAAAGGCGTCCACTTCAAATCCCCTCATTTTAATTATGGGGATTCTCTTTTTACTTTTTACTTTTTACTTTTTACTTTTTACTGGTTCGGTGATGGTGATGGAATTCGTTCTTTCATTAAGTTTCATCCTCAGCTAAAGTAATCAGTGCATCATTAAGAGTTAGATTTAGTTGCTTGTCCAAACTTGGAACTAATTCAATCCCAAAGTTGTTGTCTTTCTGCTGACTTGCAGCATTAAATTTAACACCAATACAGACTTCTTCACGATGTTGAGCGGCGAGTATGCAGTCAGCAAAAGTCAGCTTACTAATCTGTTCGGCTGGAAAGTAAAGCGATATTGGCTTGATATACAATTCGCTACCTTCAGCCGAGAATAGATCGCGGTATATTGATATTACCTCTGGCTGCTGGGAGACCTGAGCTAAGATTTTAGACACCAATTGATTAGTAAGCAAAAAGTCTTTCACACCTGCTTGGATGACTAAGTCGGTGTCTTCTGAATCAATAATCTCTGCAATCAACTCGGTGGTAACTACGTTTCCGGTTTCGGCAGTGTAGTCTCGAAAAACTTGCCGAAGTTCCAACAAGGTGGTGAGAACCTTAGCATCAATTTCTTCAGCGTTTTCACCACTCCCTGCCAAAATAGAGATGCTGTCAAATTCCTGAAGTTTTAGACTCACAAGCTGCTCGACTGAATCCACACTGAATTGCAAAGCTTCCATCTTGATAGATGGATAGGTTTTGGCGATTTTGTTAAATTCAGCTTGTATCTCATCGGTTAAATCCTGGGTTACTAAATTAACTTGTGAACCTTCAACTAAATATTTTGCATATTCTTTCAGAATAATTGGGGTTTTGCTATTCCAGCCAATCACAAGATACTTTTCAGTTTTTTTCTCTAAGGTTCGTGATTGATTGGCATAGCTAAGTTCTTTAGGTTGCACTACAGGTTGTGGATAGAACTGGATGGTTGAGTCATCTTCTGCCAAGATAATAACTTCATCATCATCAGCTAACTTGTAATCTTTACTAGCTTTGATTGTCAGAGTTTTATCTGCATGACGTACACCGATTGGCATCCCGTGAGAAAAATGAAATGGCAACTCACCGAATGTTAAATTCTGCCAGTTGGAATCAGGGTGATAAAAATAGAATTCGTTTCCTTCAAAGCCTACCAGGTTTAAATAGACTGCCGCAAGTCCTGCATTCCGTGAGGTTTGAACCAAGATGCGAGCTAAAATATCTGCCTCATTTAGAGTGGTGACGACTCCAGGAACAATGTTCTCTGCAAGTCGGCGATATTGTTCTGAATATAATTCTACAACGATTGGCGGTAAATTTTCTTCCCCATTCGCTGCTATAACTGCTAAAATCGCTTTGAGTAACCGTGCATCAGATAAAGTCTTAATATCCTCAGGATCAGAGGGTTTGGCTTCATTTAAAATGACAACCGATTTAGCATCCTTAACTCCGACTTTATTCAAGTCATTGACACTGGTTATTGAACCACTGCGAGTCACCAATCGTGTCGGTTTGATCATGCCTAATAGGTTATTCCTGAGAAAATCATCCATATCCTCCTTACTTTCGGGAGAGAGGATAACAATCACTGCATCCTTTTCTGATTCATTAGCTACCACTAATTCTCTGACAATATCTATAACCCTGTCGCCAAAACCTAAAATTAAGGTATGGTTTTCCTCGACGACTATGCTTTTCCCTTTACGCAGCAACTCAAGTCTTGATTCAAATTGCTGGGTAATGAAAGCAACCAAGCTAGAGAACAATACTAAACCGACAAAAATCGTAATAACACCGACAAACTTAGTGGCGAGATTGGCGTTGTCTCCCGTGTCTCTTAAACCTATAAGCTGAACGAATACGTCCCAAGGAAATTCCCCATAATCTTGTGGATCTTTATTCGGGAAAAACCATTCCGAAACGTAACGGGCAACTGTCATTAAAGCAAATGCACTAAAAAATAATGATAGTAATGCCAGAAAGACTGAAAATCCTCCCTTCGACATAAAGTTGTCGAAGTTGTACTGTAAGCGTTTTTGCCAAGAAACTTGATTTTGCGAACTACTGCTGTTGTGTACCAAAGTGACTACCAACCTCCTAACCAGAATTGATCCTAAGTTGCCTTAATTAACTGTCAGCTGCTAACCAACTGCTGAGTGTTACTCAGTATGATCATTATCACAGCTTACATTTTACAGGAAGGTTGACGGGAAAGCCCATTCCGTTCAGGGATGGAATGATAGTCGCTAATACCGCTTCGGTGAGAATTAAAAATTAAACAGCTTGAAATACAAGAGTTTTGGCTGTTTGGGATGGTAGCATTCATTAGAAAGCGCCGTCATGTACTGGGGTGCTGTCTAATGTTATCGCTGGTTACTTAGGCCATGACTGCGTAAAAGTTTTCGGAGAGATTGTTGAGCGCGAATAATTTATGACGAATATTGTATGAACGCTCGCAAATTACTCTCCAATGAAATTTCTAAAATAGTCTTGATATAGCTGACAACTGACAATAGCTTGATCACCTTCCAAAGCTATGACTCCTAAACTTTTTAACTTAATCGCCACTTCAGTCTCCAATTCAACTGGCGAATTTACAACCTGTTTCAAACTATCCCATAACTGAAAGTCTTGTTGTATTTTCACTCTTAGATAGTGTAAGTGCTGATTAAAAATTTCACTTTTATTGATTGATTCTAACAAATTTTCTCTAGAAAATTTGTTAGATATGGTATAATATAAAGCTAATCGTATTAAATAGGGTAATCCTCCTGTTAGCTCGATTAAATAAGTAAGTTCATTAGGGTTTAATTTCAATTCACAACGTTGTACTAAATCCTCAATTTGAGTTTGATTGAAGGGAGGAATTTTTATAATCAGTCCAACGTTGAATGGTGATTGATATTTTTTATGTATATACAAATCATGAACATGAACAATAATTAGCCGGAGTTTTTTCCAAATTAAAATATCTTTACTAATTTCATACCATGAGCGAAGCAATGCAAAGAAATCCTGGGCAATATTAGGATAGTCAAAAACTTTATCCATACTATCAAATGCCAGAACGATAGGATCTGAAATACTTTCAAGAATGTGCGATCGCCAATAATTTGTGCAACTAATCAAAGCACCTACATCCTCATCCCAATAATCATCTAGCTGAGAATTTAAATTCAACTGTTGAGTTGCGTTCGCACATATCCAACGTATAAATTTTCTAACGGAAGTAAAAATTTCTGTTTCCGCTCGCTCCAAATCTAAATGCACAGTGGAGTAATTCTGATTTTCACTATATGCAATAATTCTTGCTAAAAGCGAGGTCTTACCAATTTTCCTGGAACCTTGAATCCGAATCAAAGCTCCAGGTTGGAGAATTTCTTGATAGCATATTGTTTCGATAGGTGTACGTTCTACATATAAAGGAGAATCTAAAGGGACTTGTCCTTCTGGAAACTCTAGAACAATTTTTGCTATTGGAGGAATGACAATTAACTTCTGAGGAGTTCCTGACTTTTTATATTGTTGTTCTAGCACTGCACGACAATTATTTCTTGTAACTTTTTCGCCGACTATACCTGAAATTAATTGCCATACTTTAGGAGCCACTACTTGTCTAATATATTTTTCAGAGTAGTTATTTTCTAAGGCAATTTGTTCATAATTTTTGCTGTTTTCCGAGAAACATTCTAGCAAAATTACCTTTTGCAAAAAAGTGAGATGAGTTTTTGTCTTTTCGCTAATTAAACGTTCAGTAAATGTAATAATTTCTTCAAGGTTACTCATGACTCTTCAATTTTAAGATTCAATGCACCATTTGACCTTAGCCATTGCTTTTGTTGCGGAGTCAAGCCCACAGCATCTGTAAACAATGCGCCTTTAACACGGCAATTTATAAATTCCACTCCATGAAGATCGCTATCTTTTAGGTTAGCATGTCGCAAATCAGTCTCTAACAAATTAGCGCCCTGAAGCATCGCTCCCTCTAAGTTAGCCTTAAACAAAGAAGCTTTAGTCAAATCGGCATTTCTTAAATCAGCATTTATCAGTATACCTAACTCTAAAGCAACTTGATACAAAGTTGCACCTGTCAAATCTGTATTGGTCAAATCGGCTTCAATTAAATTTGCTCCGCTGAGATCGGTTTTACTCAAAATAGTTTCCTGTAATTGTGCCTCCTCTAAGTTAACGCGACGCAATAAGGCATTACATAAAATCGCCCCTTCCCAGTTACTTTGGCTGAGGTTAGCATCATCTAACTTAGCCGCAGCGAAATCTGTTCCTTTGAGATTTGCTTTAAATAAATTTGCTCCTGTTAAGTCTGCTTGAGTCAAACAAGCCCTTTCTAAATTAATCTCTGTGAGATTTGCCTCTCTTAAGCAGACAGACTGTAGTTTAGCGTAATTTAAGCGAGCGCCAGTTAAGTTCGCCTTGCTTAGATCTGCTTCATTCAAGTTTGCCCACAACAAACTCACATTCAACAGATTTGCAAAATGCAAATTAGCTTTCTGGAGATCTGCTCGATTCAAATCTGTCCAAATTAGCTTGGCACAACTTAAGTTAGCTTCACTGAGATTGGCACTAGTGAGGTTAGCATAACTAAAATCGGCACCACTGAAGTCAACACCCTTCAAAGAAATTTGGGTTAAATTCAGATGTTGAAAATCTCTTTCATTGGCTGCATAGCATTTGATAATTTCTTGAGAATTCATTATCTTCATTTAATTTAACTCATAGTAAATAACTATTGCTTGAATCGGAGGAGTGAAAATAAACCTAATGGCTAATGACAGCTAAAACAAAAGCATGATGGCACAGGGAAAACGCATCTAATTTTGTAGCTCTCGATACAGACAAAAAGCTTAAAACTCTATCTAAATGTCTATTTTTTATTCAAAATAGGACGAATTGTCGTAAATGATTGAAAAACATGAGTCAAATAGCTTTTTATGTTTTTAATCTACATATAAGGTGCGTTCTGTCAATCCCCCCCTGAACTCAGTGCGGTAATTTTGAACTTAAGAGCGTGTTTTGGGTGAACCCCAAAACTACTGTTTCAATAGGGTTTGAGATGCGCTTACCCTGCATGATGGCAGTCTGTACCCGGCTGAAAAAGATAGAAAGAATTAAAACGTCAAGAATTACAGTTTTGGCTAAAATCCAACATTGATTTAAGACCACCAACCTCTAGTATGGGATCTGTGTGTACCTGTTTACCCAAGGCAGTGCAGAGAATAGAGGAGAAAAAATGCGATTAACTTCTGTGTTCAACCCTCTGTCATCTGCTTTGCAAAGGAAAGCTGGTCATTGGTCATTGTAGAGGTTTCAGTCTTACTTACTCTCGTCAACATAGTTATGTTTATTTCGCCTCTCTCATTTATGATGAATTTTCTCTTCAATTCATAAAATTTGACAATTATTTTATTATCTTTTTCCAGTAATTCTAATATGATTTTCTTACTTTATGAATTTGACAAATAGTAATAAAATATGCATATAAGCACTAATTATGATATAAAATTCTCAAATATATGACAATTTTGTATTGACAAAAAAAATTAATATGCATAAGTCATATTAATTTTGCAGTAAATCAAGTAAAATATATGACATTTATACTTGTATTACACATCAAGTAAAGTGTTTTAATAGTTGGGTAATTTATTGAAACTCATTAACTTCTTTAATCATGAAATTATTCGGTTTCAACCAAAAGAAAAAGAAGGAAGAAAGTATGAGTAAAAAAACGAGTACTATACCTGCGGTTGATCTAGTCATCGTTATCGATACAAGTCCGTCGATGAAAGATGAAGCACAGGGGCTGAGTGATGCGACAGCAGGAGCGCTCGCCAATGCAAAATCAAGTTGTCCAACAGACTTAAGAGTGGTTTGGTTGGGTATAGAAGGGACGTGGAAAGGGACAAACTTCGACACCTCGATTAGAGGTTACCTGACACAAAAGTTAAAAGTAGGAGAATCCAAACTAAAGGGAAGAAAAAGAGGAGAACTATCGGATGCGGGAGCGCAAGAAGATGCAGCGCGAGCGATTGAAGATATCTCAGATTACTTTGATTGGCGATCTGGTGCAACACGCGCAATTTTTTACCTTGGGGATGAAGCACTCGAAGGAGGAGGAGATAAAACAGAGCCAAAGGATATTATAGCTGCGAATGCGGCGATCCAAAAAGCTCAAGCAGTAGGAGTGACAGTTCACACCTATTTCGGAACATCGAAAAGCAAGCATGTAGAAGGGATAAAAAGTGAATACGCTCGGGTGGCAACCGCAACCGGAGGACAATATTTTACGGCAGTTGACATAAGTTCTGGTTTTAGTGGCGTCTTAGAAAAAGTGATCTGTGGCAGTCGCACAGCGAAAACCATCAAGCTCAAACCAGGATCAGTTTATATCCAAGATTTTGTCGCCAATGAATGCAGCAAACTTTATACACTGGATTTAACAACTAAGATTGCGACTCTGATTGGGGAAGTCGTCACAGAGGTATCGGACATTGCGTTTGTCGGTTCACAACTATATGGACTTGATCGCGAGGACGACAAGACGAAACTGGTAAAAATTGACTTGATCACAGGTGATGCCACACTCATCGGTGATATTGGGCATGCATGTGCAGGATTAGCATATAATTTCCCACGTAAAACGCTCTACGCGACAACAGCGAAACACCTGATTGCGCTCGATCTTGAAACAGGCAAAGGAACAGCAATCGTCACGGTAGCAGATCAAAACTACAACTGTGGCGAAATCGCCTTTGATGCAGATGGCAGAGCTTATATAACCTTGATCGGTTACGACAAGAAGAAGTTACTAGCTTTGTGTAATTTAGAGACGAAAAAAGTCGATGTCATAGGTAACACAGGCTTTCCGGATCTGGCAAGCATGGAATTTGTCGGCTCGGAACTGTATGGTGTGACAGGCAACTTCTTTAAGTTAGGTAAAGACGGTCAATTAATCCGTATTAATACGGAGACAGGGAGAGGAACTTTAGTGGGCGTGACAGATCCGCTGCGGCGTTGGGCAGGGATGAGTCTTTATGAACCAGCTCGCAACGTGACAACGGTTTCCACCCCTGTTTTGCACACTGAACAAACATCACTGTCCACAAAAAAAGAAACAGTTTCCACCCCTGTTGTGAGCGCTGAACAAAAATCAGTGTCCACAAAAAAAGAAACAGTTTCCACCCCTGTTGTGAGCGCTGAACAAAAATCAGTGTCCACAAAAAAAGAAACAGTTTCTACCCCTGTTGTGAGATCTGAACAAAAATCAGTGTCCACATCTTCAGAAAAAACTCACAAAGTCACACCATCAGTCGAAACTACTGAAAGCAAAACTATCCAGGAGCAAGGTATGAGCATTTTAACCATTGATACTAAAAACAATTGTTACGTGATCGCTCCCGACCAAATGAATCATCTACAACAAAACGTAGCGAATTCATTTACTTTAGAAAAAGGAAGTTTTGAAATAAAAATTACAAAAGGAAGCTACAATTTTGCTTCAGCAAAAACTGGAGAACCTTTCGTATTTCTATGGATATATGGGTTGAACGGAAACACATTTACCAATCAAACGACAGGTTTAGAAGTCGGAGCAACATGGACGACATTAAATGGATATAATGATAGTCTCAAGTTGCAAGTAAAAAACAAAGTTGTACTCTGTGCGTTGTTTTTTGACGTGAACAACAATGATAACAGTGGTTCAATCGATTTATTAATAACCAGTAATAAGCAATTCTTTAATCCACTGACTTTAACAGTAGATAGCAAACGAAATTGTTATGTACTAGATGAAAATCAATTATCATCGTTGAAGCAAGATAAGACGAACTTCATTGAATTAAATCCCGGAAACTATCGCCTCAAAATCACCTCTGGGGATGCCACATATTGGTCAGACAACAAGAAATTTGACATCGAACCTTGGGCGTTAATCAGGATCAAAGGTGGAAAGTTCATCACAAAACTGACTGGCGTTGAAGTTGAAGAAACTTGGTGTTCACTCAACGGGCTCAAAGATGAAGTCATTTTAGAAGTTCAAGAAAAAACCACCTTATTGGGTTTATTTCTTGACACCTTCAAAGAAGATAACTCTGGGCAAATTATTATCTCTATCGAGTCAGTTGCTGCCGCTGAACTCACTCAGCACAGGAAAAAGCAACAAAAGCAAGAAACAACGACTACAACAACAACCACTACTGTAATCAACACGGGACGCACAGGGGAATCTGAGAGTCGTGAATCTGTGAGTCGTGAAGCTGTAGGTGCAAGTAGTTCGATGCAGTTCACCTTCCATTTTAACGAAGACGAATTCAAGAAAAAATGGGAAGAACAGTTACAGCAGATTAATACATCAATCTCGGTGGTAGAGCAAGGCGAGGTGACGCTAGAGGCGAAGTATTGGGATCAGCTCGAACAATGGCTTCTCAAAAGCTACGAGAAGCACTTCAAGAGTCTGGCTATAGAAGTGGCGAAAGTCAGATTCACCATGGATGCGTATACGCAGCAGATGGAGTTTAGTCTCAACCAGCAGTTGCAAAACTGGTCGGGCTACTTAGACAAGCTTCTCGAAGATCGAATCAACGTTGAGATCACCAAAAAAATCAACCAGCAGATTAACCAGCAAATCGACTCTTCCATAGAGCAAAAGATACGTAACAACGTCGAATTAATTATCAACAACGTTGTCAACAAGCCGGAGTTCAACTCTTACATTGAGCGACATGTAGATCGCCAAATTGACTCATCCTTCGAGCAGAAGGTACGTAACAACGTTGGATTAATCATCAACAACGTTGTCAACAAGCCAGAACTCAACTCTTACATCGACCGACATGTGACGAGCCAAATCGACTCACTATTCGAGCAAAAGGTGCGTAATAACGTCGAAGTTATTATTAATAACCTTGTCAACAAGCCGCAACTCAATCAGTACATTGACCAACATGTGACGAGGCAAATCGACTCTTCTTTGGAGCAAACTGTACGTAATAACATCAACTTAATTACTCAGAATATTGTCAATGATAATACTGCTCTAAATCAGTACGTCAACCAGCAAATAGACTTGACTTACTCGCAAAAAATCCAAAATAACTTGAGCGAGATAACTCGTCACATTGTGACTGACAATGAGCAACTCAACTCTTAC
>CALMVQ010000359.1:0-3851 GCA_937873135.1 uncultured Scytonema sp.
TCACTACGTATTATCTCGTAGTTTTTTTCAGAAATCAAATATGATTCCTATATAAAGCTTTTCAGTTGAAGTCCATGCACCCCTCTCCCTTTGCTCCTCATACACACGTCTAAGTGAGGGCATTTTTGCATTAGTCTCAAAAGATAACCGCTGATGGGGTTCGGTGAACTACCCCGAACTTCTACCCCCTACGTTCATTGCAATTGTAGGCAGACTATCTGGCAGATGCAGGCAAGATATAATAAATGTATATATTGATAATAATATCTAACTGAGAGGTCAAAAATTATGGTTGGTTCCAAAGAAAAGTTTGAAATAACTAAGACTGAAGAAGAATGGCGTAAGATTTTGACGCCAGAGCAATATAGAGTGATGCGTGAACATGGTACAGAGCGTGCTTGCACTTCGCCTCTCGAGAAGCAATATACTGAAGGGACTTATGTGTGCGCAGCATGTGGGCAGAAGCTTTTTACATCGGCAACCAAATTCAACAGTGCTACAGGCTGGCCTAGTTTTTTCCAGCCAATTGAGGGTGCGATCGGCACAACTATAGATGAGTCATTTTCTATGACTAGAACTGAGGTGCATTGCAGTCGCTGCGGTGGGCATTTGGGTCATGAGTTTGACGATGGTCCCGCACCTACTGGCAAACGTTACTGCATGAATGGTGTTTCTCTTAACTTTATTCCAGACTAATTTTATATCTTTCTTAAATTCAAGGCGATTGCTCGAACACTCTATCTCTAACCCATGATGAACTTATCACAGAAGATTCAAGTTCTTTTCTTAGGTGGTGGCTTATTCGTCCTCTCTCCTCAACTTTGCGCTGCTTTAAGCATTCAAGAGACGCCTCACTTTACGCTAGCAGCAGCAACTCATTTCCCAGTGGTCAAATCAGCAGGGCTTTATCCTGATATGAATGTCCCCTGGTCAAAACCGGTCAGAGTGACTGACCGCTTTGAAGGGAATTTTCTCGCAGTATTTGACCGCAACTATTTAGGCGGTTATTTATACCGTGAGGGATCTAAACAAGTGATCACTTTGTGGACTCGTTCTAGTGTTCGGGTCCTTGTAACAGTAAATTCAGGTCGAGACCTATCTTTCTACAACGCGGGTCTTATATATCCTAGACCCGACTATCTTGAGTATACCAATATAAAGAAAGTTGTTAAACTCTTGCTGAAAGTTCGAGAACAAGTCTTTGAGTTAGAGGGATCAAATGGCACATTTACTGTTAGCAATGAATTGGCCACTGCTTTAAAAAATGCTCCCGATAAGAACTTAGACATGCGACTCTTGTTAGAAGAAGGTCAAACGGTAGATAGCGAAATTGGGTCTGGAACAGTGAAAGCTTGGCGCAGCATCTACTAAAACTTATTTTCAGCATTTAGTCCTGAACAAGCAATGTGCACATGTATGATTTTTGGTGGTAGTCCAATGTTTGAAGATTGACATAATTTTGTAAGAGTTTACATTCAGCCAAAACGGACTAATCATCAGGGGTTAGTCCGTTTTTACTGATTTCAGCTACAAAGAAAGGAACTTAATTGGACTGGGGAATGTGGGAAATTGTCCTGCTTTTAAAAAACAAGAAATATTTAGACACCAATCATCACGTCAGATGCTTTGACTACAGCATTCGCTTTTCCACCCTCAGCTAAGTGGAGATTTTCAGCAGATGCTTTAGTGATAATTGCTGTTATTTCTACACCAGGTGCAATCTCTAATATTACTTCTGTGTTGATCGGTCCTTTTTCGAGTTTCTTAATAGTCCCTTTAAAATTATTACGAGCGCTGACTTCCATATTATAATACTCTCTACTTATTGGTAATGTTCGCACTAATACTAGCAATTTTGAGATTGTGTGGCTATCTTCTTTATTTTGCTCTGCCAATAATAGCTATCTATAAAGATAGCTAAATTACTTTTTAAAGTAACTGAAAATAACAAAAAATTAATAATCTTATCTGTAACTAAATTGATATTTTTGGCAAATGTAGTCTGAGAAACAACTTTAAAATATAACTTGCTAAAAGAGGAGATGCAGGAGTAGTTAGCCCCTACACTATCTTGAATAAAGATAACCCCAACAGTGCTTCAAATAGCGCAGAATAGCCTATTGGCATACAAATCACTTACTACAAAGCAAAGTTTTATTACTTTAACTTGATGCTTGAGAGCCTAATTGAACTGCTAGCAATTTATACTAATCAAGTTTTGTAGGTTTGCAGTTACTATTGTAGCTTGAATACGTTGCCACCAGCATGTACAGAAGTTTATTGGCGAACTTTGGACACCTATTTGTTAAGAAATTATGGTAGTACTGTCGAGCTTGAACTTATAAAACCACAGTATGCTTATTTCGTTTTGAAGAGATAAAACTCTATTGGTTCTCATCAAGATACGCTTATCACGCATAGTAGAAACTGCCCAAGCATAGCTAGCTAATGCCCTTCTAAAAGACTATCTTCTCACTTGAGAAAGGCATGAACAATATTGGTAATAAAATATACGATGAACTCACATTGTTTCAAAAGTATAGAATTATAAAAGCGATCGCGTGTTATTCGAGCCGCACTTTTTTATCTGTGACAGGACGACAAGAATGTAATTGAATCTATGTCTAAAAAGACACACACGTATCCCTCCTTACTCTGAGTAGATAAAATTCAGCAAAGAGTTATCGCTCTTTCTGACAATTCTTGGCGTATGGGTGACTCACATTACATCACCTGCAAGCATGTGCTGCCTGGCTCTAAGAGTTGCTTTTTTGAGAAATTTCACCTAAATACAACACCTAGAGCCAAGACGTAAGCGTTCCTAAGCTACCTAATCAATCGAAATCATGACATCTGAGGACTTGATGATAGCATAGGCTTGTTTACCTTTCTCAAGTTTTAGATTTTCTACTGAGGATTTAGTGATAATTGCAACTACCTCTACTCCGGGTGCGATTTCTAAAACGACTTCGCTGTTTACTGCACCTGGATGAACTTCTTTAACAGTGCCTTTTAAAGCATTACGCGCACTTACTTGCATAACTTAATACTCCCTGGTGACTTTTTAACTAGTTCAATAGTAGCAATTACCAGTTGTTGTAAACATCACCTTTAGGAATATCCCATCCTATTCTAGGAATTTGATTAGCAGATTTAAACTTCTCTATTGTGGGATGAGCTTAATGCAATTTCCTTAACCTTTGAGGATATACAAAAAAGATCTAAGTTACTTTAAAATGTTAAATTCTTGTAATTGATATCCTCTGCAAGAAAAGAAATTTTTTTCAGTATTTCTACGGTTGTTGAGAAAGCTATGAAATCTTATTTTTTCTTTTGACTTTTTTCTTTTTATCGACAGCAAACCCACGAGAACTTTTTTGTTCGTTTTCTTTCAGAAGTAAAATTTGTGGGGTAATTTTCTGATGAGGATCAAGATTTGCTAATAAATCTGTGAGCGGTTTTGAGCCGAAACGCTCTTTATACTCATATCTAAACACTTGACCCGATCTCTCGCCATTAATGCACGATTGAGCTATCTTATCATACATGTCAGAGGAATTTTGGAAAACAGGATTCTGTCTTACTTGTGAAGTCACCCAAGTGGGACTACTTTCAAAAGCCTCAATGGCATCAGCAAAACCTTGAATCGCTTCAGCCCACATTCCATGTGCGAATGCAGTGTCACCTAAGTTACGTCCCGAGACGAGACTCTCTAAAGGAAAAGTTGTGGGAGTGTAAATTGAGAGTGCAGATTGGAAAGCTTTAACCGCTTCTAGCGTGTATTGCAGTTTTTTGTAAGTGTTACCCAAATTATTTTGCATTTTTGCCCAGTCATAGGGAAAGCGATCGCG
>CALMVQ010000359.1:3951-14826 GCA_937873135.1 uncultured Scytonema sp.
TAGGGAAAGCGATCGCGAGTGTACTCCTGCAACGCTTGGTTTAAATATTGTATTGCTCGTTCCAAGTTATCGGTTCGTTCGCCATAGAGACGTTCACACAAAGCAAGCCCAAGATGGTTTTGCGTTTTTGCCCAGGTTTCGGGAAAGCGTTCGCGTGTGTATTGCTGCAAAGCCTGTTGATAACACTCGATAGCTAGTTCCAAATTATCTGCTTTATTCCCATTCAGGCGATCGCAGTAGGCATTCCCCAAATTATTGTGTACGGCTGCCCACATTTCCGGGTAACCTTCAAGTGTGTACTCTAACAACGCTTGTTGATAATAGTAGATTGCCAGTTCCATATTCTCCACTTTTTTACCTGAAACACGCTTCGAGTAGGCAAGTCCGAGATGATTTTGTGTTCTTGCCCATATTTCAGGTAAGTGAGAACGGATATTTTCAAGCAATGCCTGTTGGTAACATTCAATTGCTAGTTCCAGATTATCTACTTTTGTGCCACAAATACGATCCGAGTAGGCAAGCCCAAGATTACTTTGCCCTCTTGCCCAGTCAAAGGGAAAGTGTTCGCGTGTGTGTTCTTGCAAAGCTTGGGTATGATAATGGATAGCCAGTTCTCTGTTCTCCTCAAGAGAACCACGAATACGATCCGAGTAGGCAAGTCCGAGATTATTTTGTATGACTGCCCATTGATAGGGAAAGCCATCGCGTGTTATCAGTGTCGTCGCAACCTGATAGCCGATAATTGCCAACTCAATGTTAATTTCTAAGTTACCTAACGAGAACCCCTTCATGAGGTTACTGAAATCTACAATAGTTTGTGCGGTACATAATCCTGCTATTTCCGCCATTAAAGGTAAGACATCCGTTGCCCAAGCCTGCAATACATCAGCCAAGTGATCGTTCAGCTTGTCTTGATTTGCCACTAATAACAGGTACGCCACTTGTGTGTTCGGATTCTTTTGGATTGCCTCCAAAACCTCAACTAAGAAAGCGTGATAAAGATTTAATTCTAAAGGAGTTGCTTGTTTTCCCAAAGAAGCAGCTAACTTGTTTCTTAAGGATATCAACCAATTTGCTGTATAATTTCGACCAACTGAGGTCATATTCTCTGCGACTTGTCCCATTATATTTAGAAACCCTTCATCTATCCAAGAAGAGTTAGCTGCTAATATGTCCATTGCTTGTTGATCGGAGGGACAATTGAGCAGTGCCGCAACTGTATTTAAATAAAACTGGGTTCTTTCGTCCATATGACTGCACGCTAGATTGGTCGATAATCCTATTTTATTATGCAGAATTTAATTGGTGTTGTGTGACAGTTTTGCGCCCTCCACAAAGTTCAAATGTACTAATAAAGTGAAAATTAATTAAGTAGTTTGCATAAATATTTATAATTGCAAAAAGGCGAAAAGCATTCATCAGAAAGGGAGCGAGCCTTATTTATATTTCTTTATAAAGTTAGGTTTAATTGTGCCAACTTATCAAAGAGAGGTAGAGGGCAGAAGGTAAATTTATGAGAAAATCACTCTTAGGTGTGAGAGTAACGCCAGAAATGAATACCTAATTTACAGCTATATTCAGGTAAAGGAATCACATCTTTTTTGTAGAAGCGTACTCGTAGCAAAGGCAAGGCAGTGCGTTTACTTTTACGTTCTTCGCGTTCTCGGTAACGCCGCGAACCTTCTAGGGCATATTCAGTTGCGATCGCCACTCCTTGTCTTCCACCAGTTGCTGGTTTTTATTTCCAATCTCGCGCTTGCCTAAGGGTGTCTTCATCCAAGTCACGGCTTCTACTGGAGCGAGCTAAACGTACATTGGTAACGTACCCTGTACAGAAAGCCGTACCTGCGAACACCCTTACATCATTTCCACCAGATGTCTAATAAGATTATAAGGAAAGACAGGGAAGTGAGGAGATTAAAGGAGTAAGTACGAGAACTCCAAGAGTGAAGATGTGCTACAGGGTGTTGTCTCCCCCATTCCCTATCAAGCTAAAAAATTAAACTGAATGTATTTTCTTGTTTAATATAAGCGCTAATATTTTTTTACGTAAGTCTTGTGATATGAGTTAGTTCTCATTAAATGTATATCACTCCCGTTATTGAGTGTAAGATGACCTATATTCTTTGCTCAGGAGTGGTTCATCATATTAGGCTATCATTTCTAGTTGCTCGGGAGTTAATAAACTCTATTGTAAATTTCACATATTTGTATATGACTTAGTAGAGAACTGCTATAGTGATATCCTGATAAAAGTTTTTGCTTGTTGAATAGCGAGCGCTTCAATTACTAGATTAATTAATCCCCAGTATTTTAGCGATTTGTGGAATAATATCTATAATTCATATTCAGTAACAGGTCAACATGGATTATCAATATTGCTCAAAATGCTATAATTCCCCAAAGCGATTGATGAACTGCAAGCAGACTTAAGTCCCCCCAGACTACCGCACTGCTACCAGTCAAGCACTTCCACAATACCTCCAGAAACTTGTGGAGCAAAACTATCAGTTCATCAAACGATTGGTTGAGTGGTAGGATTCGGCTTTAGCACAACAAGACAAACATTGATAGGTTTTGAGGCAATGAACATAATTCTTCTGCCTTAATCTAGCTTGCTCTTGAGAGCGATCGCCTACATAGTTTTCCATAACTGTGATGATTTGTAGTTTCCGACGTGTACAGATACATTCCAATTGATCAGTTACAAAAACTGTAGCAAACTTAACTAGATTTACCAATATAAAAGCATGTCTTTAAAGTAATCTGATTTCTCATTCAAGACTTTTGATGCTTTTGCCTTTTTGATTCCCTATATGTCTAATATAGCATACATATTGCCAATTTACTTGCCCTCAATATTTTTTTATATTTGCTCATATTTAGCTGTGGACAATCTTTTTTTACAGCTAGAGAAAGCTTATGTAAAATTATTCAATATTCCAGCAATTTTCAACTCTACAAGAAAAGCATAATAATTTGCCTTTGTAATTCAAAATAAAAAATAAAAAAAAGCCTGAATTGCAGGCTTTCGAGCAATTCCAAGTAGGGGTAGTTCACACAGTTGCTACCACATCCCCAGTTTTACTGGTATCGTAACCGCCAAGAACTTCTAATTGTGAGTGAACCAACCGATGTCCCAAAGTACTGAGCAATTGCTGCACTGGTGCTTCTTCTAAATATTCCTTGAGAATCACTAAATCGTAGCGCGAGGAATGCAGAGGAATAAATTCCAGCCCAAATGTAGCAGCTACTGATGCCGTGCTAATACCCACATCCGCAATTCCTGTGAATACGGCTTCGGCAACATGATGGTGACTGTTAACAATTCTGTCAAATCCTTTGACAGCCTGGAACGGTATTTGCTTCTTTTGAAGAGTTCGTTCCAAAAGCATTCGACTGCCGGCACCGAGTTCACGGTTGACAATGGTTGCTTTCGCTTCCACCACATCGCTAACAGTTTTGATTCCCATTGGATTACCTGGTTGTACTATCAGTCCCTCCTCCCAGACACCAAGAGTAATCAAAACGGCTGCCCTTTCGTTTAAAACTTTACGGACAAAGGGAGTATTATGTTCTCCAGTCTCAGGATCATACAGGTGCATCCCTGCGATGTGAGCTTCACCTCGGCATAGACTGTGCAGTGCCGCCATGCTATTGGCGAAGTTATACTGGACTCTCAACTGCGGATGCCAACGTTCGGTAGCTCGCCCCCACAAGGAAATCACGGGCGCACAGCCAGCAATCACGACAGTGTTTTGAAGTGCATCTATGTTATCATATAGCAGCTTAACCACGACTTTATTTTTACCTACTTGCTTCTCACGCTCTGGGTACCCAGGAGTACTTCCTCCTCCTGCGTTCATGCGATCGCTCTTGGGTAACGTCCGTTTGGCGGGACGCAACCCCGAAGATTGAATCGGAGGAAGCTCTTGATCCAACGTCTGTGCCTCCACACTTACCTGCCGAGCGTTTCTCGGACTCAGTGTTTGAGCCGGAGCAACTGCCTCACCATCAGCCGGAATCATTTCTAAGCGAAAAGCATCCTGACCTACTAATGGATAAGCGATCCATTGTCCACCAACCCGTGCTAAACTAACTCGTATTTGTTGGTCGCAGGGAACAGATTTGGCAAGAGTTGCTTCCACTTCTTGTAAATCCTGCTCGAACCAAAATAGATCCTCGACTTGACAGCCAAGTGCTTTGGCTAGGTGAAGTGTTATGGTAACTGAAGGAGCATATTGTCCCGACTCTACACCACTAATCGTTTGACGGGTAACTCCGGCTAGTTTCGCCAAATCTTGCTGACTCATGCCCAAGCGGGTTCTGATTGACTTTAAGTTATTGCGAAGTTGACTATCCTGCTTCATTTGGTTGTAGCTTTGCGTTACAAAAAGTCATTGCGTATTTAACCATCTATGCTATAGCAAAAGTGCAGTTTTCTACCAAACCTTATTTTTCATTCAATACGTGGTACAAGGAGACAGAAGAGAAATATCTATACGCGGATTAGATTTAAACCTATTTCTAAGTATCTGGTTATTTCTGCCACTCTCTTTCAGTGGTGCGTTCAAGGCAGTCTTGCCGGGTGAAAGAGGGTTTCAACGTTTTGCACAGATATCTTTTTTTGCTCACTCATCAACCGCACATGATATGATTCTTGAAAAGATGAGCGGAAAATTCCAATATGTTTCTTCAGGCGTTGCCAGAATGCCTGCCACTTGCCTACATGAGTATATTTAGAAATAAAAGCGATCGCTAGATCATCTTAATAGTTCGGGATAAGAAGTTACTCTAAGCGCTTTAGCGCTGACTACAAACTTTCATTTATTTATGCCGACTTACTTAGTTATAAATAAAAGCTTTGATTTGAAGCCGATTTGAAGTTTTTTAAACACTCATTATCTTCTAAGTAGATCGGCGCAAGCAATAAGTTCGTAGTTGCTAGATTTCGTTCTTAGCAACTACGAACGAAATCTAGCAAGTTTACATTTCGTTACATAGTCTAGTTTTTTATTGCCGATCTACTGATCCCGTTTGTCAACCCCCCTGATGATTTGAGAGGACTACAGGTGATTCATACAGAAATGGTATTAGACAGAACACTGCTCTATGTCCAACGAATCTCTTTTGAACGAAAAGCTCTTTCCCAATCGTTTGCAAGCACTTCCATGAGATTGATCATTCCTTCATAGCCAAAATATGGCTTGTCAAGATAAGTTTCTCTGTTGGTTGGACTGAAGACATCAAAAGCAATTTGGATTCCCAATTCCTCTGCCATGTATTTTTCCCATGCTGAACCAATCACAGCATCAACATCAGATTCTTCTAATGCTTGTTTGATCTGATATCCATCCGCAGAATATGCCACACGGGGAGTAAGACCAAGGCTATGTATTTCTCGTTCTAGAACTGAGCGAGAATCAGGCATTGCCGAGCGAAATAATAATACTTCAGGAATCATCTCTAATTCTTCAAACAGCATTCTCACCAGTCCAATGCCCAGCGTTCCATCAGTAGATACAGCAACTCTACAGTTACGATAACGGGGAATAATCATCAATGCTCGTCGGCGAAGTGTATCTACAACCATTTCTTCGCCTTGTTTTATCAGGGGTTCCACCCTTTCCTCGATGTTGAAATGTGCTGCCAATGCGTTCAACCATCGAGTCGTGTTTTTGACACCCACTGGTAAAGGTATATCATCAAGGATCAGGGGGATGTCATGGGTGTGTTGCATTTTTCGGGCAAACTTATACCCAACATCATGACTGAGAATAATATTAGCGGTTGCCTGACCAGCTTGCTCTAGTTCTTCAAATGAAGTATTATGGGAAAATACCGTCTGAACTTTGATCCTTAAAGACTTTAATGTATCGGTTACCCACTTCAAATCAGCCCACCAAGTAGGATTCAAATTTGCCTGTGGGGCAATGATATTTACAATCCTCGGCTTCCTGCCCCTTCTCTTGGTTGGCCTTTTTTTGATGAAAGGAAGTAAAGCCTCTAAACCCATGTTCAAGCCATCATAAGCATTGCCTCTAAATCCACCGGCAAGTAAAGGAACGAGTTTAGCTTTGACATCTGGCTGAATCTCATGGCACAATCCCTGAATATCTTCACCAATAATATCTGCCGCACAAGTACCAACGACAAACATCACCTTAGCATCAAAAGATTTATCCGCCTCTTTAATCATACCTTTGAGTTTCTCAGACGCTCCCATCACGATGTCTGACTCAAAAAGACGAGTACAACCTACTTTCCGCTTGGTGAAATCAACCTCATGGGTATCATATCCAGCTGCGACAGTGGACGCGCAACCTTGTGGAGAATGAATCACAATACTGACATCTTTAATGCCAGCAACCGTAGTTGCAATACCTTCAAGGGCACAACCAACAACAGGATCTTTACTATGGTCACAATTTTCAAAAGTTAGTCCAGCAGACATTTTCCCTCCTGTTCAATAAAGATATTGGTGCTTGGTCAAAATTTCACTTGTTACTCGTTCATACATTTTCCCCGTCTCTTCTCTGCATATACAGTACAGTCGGGCAAATCTTGGGCTAATTTTCCTGTCAGCGATTGAGCAGATGCTAACCCTGAACTCTTAGGGAATACCATTTGCTTTGTTAATGCACTGCGAGGTCTAAAGCCATATTGGAGTGCTGTTTTAATACACTTTGCCACCTTCAAGGCTCCGCGATAGCCGAATCTGGGACGATTTAAGATAGCATTTAAATCGACGACGGGAATATGAGGGAAACTCAAGGAAGAACCAAAGTATACGACCGAATCCTGATCAAGACCACCAATAAATTCTAGTAATTCATCTTCTGTTTGTTTCATGGACTCGTACTTACCAAAGGCAAGCGTCCCCTTCGTAATCAGGATTTCTGGGTCTAACCCGGTCTCCAACAAGTAGTCTACGCTCGTTTCTCGTGCTTCCGTACTCCAGGGATGGAAGTTATAGATTACCACACGCATCCCAAAATCACGATCTAACATGTGGGCAAGGGACAAGCACTTGATAGCGTCATGTCCTTCGATAATTGCTAACTTCCCTTCAATATATTTCTTAGCTTCTTCAAATTCTGTCTTAATTGCAGCATATTCCCTTTCCATCAAGGCATTTGCTTGTTCTTCCTTGCCTAAATATTTAGCAGCCCCTTCGAGCCATTTTTCTGTAGCGCTGATTCCATAGGGAAGGATTGTAGAGTTCAAGGGAGTACCAAACTTGTCTGACATGGCCTTACCAATGGTATAACCAAGATCCAAACATAAGGTACAGTTGACTGCTGCACTCGGTGCTTGCTTGAGTTCCTCTAAAGTACAGTCACCAGCAATTACGCTGTGAACTCTTGCCCCCATTTCTTCAATTAGTCGGACGAGTTCCTTAACATCAGTTTCTACTTCCGTCCTTTCTGGGCCCATTTTTGCACCCACAATATTGACGGCATCGGCTAGTTGTGCTTTCCGTTCTGGAGTTGGTGGCTCCATAAAGTCTACGATTTGCCGAAATACGATATCAAATCCACTGCGATACTCTCCTGCAAATCCTTCACAGTGTATCGTCATGATCTCAGAATTGATTTCGGTGCGTGCCTTATTGACTACGTCATCAACACAGTCCCCAATAATTCCAGACGCGCAACTCGTTGCAACAATGATCGCATCAGGATGGTATTTTTGATCGACTTCTCGAATTGCGCCTTTTAATTCTTTTTCACCACCAAAAATCACCGACTTCTCACTCATGTTGGTTGTCACCACAGGTTCATAAGCAGAACCACTATTGCGGCTGTTAGTTAGCTTGTAAGCCCGCTTTACACCGTAGGCACAACCACTGGGACCATGAGAAATGACGATCGCATTTTTAATCCCACTTAAAATTTTTGTTGCTGTCCAGAATTTACAGGGACGGGTATGACTACCTTGTAAACTAGTCTTAATCTTACCCTCTTTTGCCAGACGATACAGTTCGCTTAAATTTCCGTAAAATACGACATTCTTATCTATACCTGT
Organism: uncultured Scytonema sp.; assembly: GCA_937873135.1. GTDB lineage: Bacteria > Cyanobacteriota > Cyanobacteriia > Cyanobacteriales > Nostocaceae > Rhizonema. The sequence goes on from CALMVQ010000359.1 coordinate 11,980, forward strand.
TGCAGTCATGATAGCTCTCCAGTCTTTCGTAAGCTTCTATATAGTAGTGGTTGATTAGATTCCCGACTTCTTAAAGAAGTCGGGAATCTCGGAGATAAGTATCTCTTCAGCCGATTACCAGACGTTTAAAATCCACTCGCGATCAAGCTTGTACTCCATATCTGCAAACAATGCGTTGGCAATGTTGTCTGCTAGCCATTCTGCACCTTTATAGCCAATCACTGGATTTTTCCACAGACCTGCACGGTCAAAGGTGGGGAAGCCGATCCGAACCATTGGAATCTTATTATCAATGGCAATGTATCGACCCTTAGAATGACCCAAAATCAAGTCAATTTTGAGAGATCCATCTTTGATACGACGCTCTAGTTCCCAGAGGTCTGCATTTGAGATGACTTCGATATCTGTAGGTGAGATGCTCTCCAGAGCGGCAATTCTGGGGTCTTTTGCACAAGCCTTGTTATCATCCCCCAACAACAGCAGCACTGGCTCTAACTCACATTCCAAGCAAAACTCTGCTAGACCAATGACTAAATCGGGATCTCCGTAAATAGCCACTTTTTTGTTGGCAAAGAACATATGCGCGAGATCCGCGAGCGCATCGATAGCTTTTCCTCGTTCTCTGACTAAAGATTCTGGTATTGGTTTGCCAGTCAATTGGCTGATATTTTTCAGCCAGATGTCGGTGTTTTTGATCCCAATCGGTGTTGGACCAATAATCGCGGGAACCTTAAACTTCTCCTGTAAAAATTCAGCCGAGCTACCCCCTTCATATTTGCACAAGGCAATGGTTCCCAGTGCATTGGCAGAATCAGCGATGTCTTCGATAGTTGTATTCCCAAAGGCAAAACTGTTCTTATCGGGCATGGTGGGCGCATCGAAAGTTTCTGTATCCAGTAAGATGTTGCCTGGAACATCCATCTGTTCTAAGACGCGCTTAACTTCCGTGACATCTCCAGGGTTCAGCCACCCGGTAATGATGTTCAACTTACCAGTTGGTTCGCCTTTTTTTGCCAAGCTAGAAATAAGTGCATGTACGCCAACATTATAGCCAGTAACTTGACTGCCTTTGTAGCTGGGAGTATGCACAGGAACCAGCATAACCTTGCGATCAGGATAGTCTTTCTTTAACTGACGGTTGAGCTTGTTAATCGTTCCTTCGATGTCGTCCCCAATCGTCTCGGTTGAACAAGTTGTAATAATTGGAATAATCCGTACATCGGGATATCGTGCTACTAGCGTCTTTACGGCTTCCTCAATACGTGGCTGTCCTCCAAGGACAGCGCTATTTTCATGAAGCGAAGAAGAAGCAATATCAAAATTTTCCTTCAAATGCTGGGAAAAGAGAAGCCGAACAAACATACTACATCCCTGACCTCCATGCACGAGGGGGATACAATCTTTTACTCCGATGGCCGCATACTCGGCACCTGCAGGCTGACAGGTAAAAATTGGATTGATAACTCCGCTCCGTTCTTTCTGTTTGACGATGACAGACATGGTATTTACTCCTATGTGGTAAAAAATTCGTGATTTTGTTTGACGTTGCTCTTTAAAGACATGAATTATCTTTCCCTTGTTTTGGGAAATGGAGCGATGCCTGCAGCGAGCGTTCGTGCTTCGCTCTACTCGATTAAGAAGCTATACCATTTCACTTTAAGGTTGATACAAATAGGCGGCCTGCAAGCTGTAGAATAATAGGCACAAAGAGGAGAGAAATCATTTGTATCAAGCATTTATCGTGAAATGGTATCAGCTAGACTTGGCATAGATTACAGAGAATGTTCTCTCATGTGTTGAAAAGTAAACGAGATGTTTCTCTGTAAAACTGTGTGCGATCGCTCCGTACGAAGGTAGGAAAGTTTCTGGAATCTTGGCTGCACCAACGCAAACAGTAGGATAAGACTCTATTTCATACTCCAGTTAAGCAACGCCTATCGTTTGATTGAATTAGCGGTCCAATAGACATCAGGTGAAACATGACGAGTTCGTTAAAACCCTTGGTAGGGGCGAAGAACTGTTCGCCCTTACACATTTTTCTAGATGTCTAACTGCTTTAATAGAGCGAATGATGCAATTCACCATTCCGGGAGTTAGTGATCACAATACCCATCAGTCTGATTTTAACACAATCCAGTAGTGTTTTCTTTTGTGCGTTCTCCATCGTACCTAACCATTGGAACTTTTTATTCAGGTCAGCCACAAGGAGTTTTGCGTCTGCATAAAAAGCGCGATCAATCAGGTTTTCCAGAACCACCTGTTCCCCAGTCAAGATTTTAGCAGCCTGACCGAGAACACCATGGATGTTTTCCTCCCTATCCCATGAGCGCGAGTGAAACTGCCACAAACACCGTTGTTGTATTAATGAGGTGATTTCCTCAGTTCGCTCTTGAATGTAGGTCGCGATTTCGGCAGATTGGATTTGAACGCGTATGGTCTTTTCCTCATCTGACTTTTGAACGGCTGGAGAGGTTGCTTCAACTGGCTTTTGAACGGCTGGAGAGGTTGCTTCAACTGGCTTTTGAACAGCTGGAGCGGTTTCCTTCGCTGGTTGTTGAACGCGTGATGTGGTTGTTTCAGCTGGCTTTTGAACGGCTGGAGCGGTTTCCTTCGCTGCCTGTTGAACGCGTGATGCTATTTCCTCAACTAGCTGTTGAACTACTGGAGTAGTTTCCTTAGCTACTTGTTGAACGCGTGATGTGATTTCCTCAGATATATCTTTAGTGACTTTACCGTTGCCGTTGCCGTTGCCATTACCGTTGGCGTTGACATGAGCAGGTTTTACACCGTCGCGGATATCATCTTGAGCCAATTTCATCAAAGGAGAGTTAATGGCATTGTACATAT
>CALMVQ010000360.1 GCA_937873135.1 uncultured Scytonema sp.
CCTATGAGGCTCTCACTCAAACCGTGCGACATCGAATCGCACTTACCATATCATCCGCGTAACGGATGGATGGTTCGATAATACTTGATAGGGGGGTTCTTTCAGTGATTCGATAACCACGTTGGTCGTGGTATCTATGAATCCTTTCAATACCATTGAGAGCGATATTGGCTAAAAGTGGACTCACCACGCCACCTTGCGGAGTTCCTTGTTCCGGAAAGTCAGGATTAACCCCTGCTTTTAGGCATCGGAAGATACCTTGTTTTATTGCCTTGGGAGCAATCAAGTTATCCATAATAGTGGTGTGAGATATCCTGTCGAAGCATTTTTCGATGTCAAGCTCGATAACTCTTTTATCTATTCCGTTGCAGCTTGAGCGCAGGTTGTTATACAGAAGTCTCTGGGCGTCATGTGCCGAGCGACCCGTTCTAAACCCATAGCTGTGGGCGTGGAAAGTTGCTTCGTGTGCTGGTTCTAGGGCGAATTTTGCGATTGCTTGCCAGCATCTATCCGCGATAGTCGGGATTTTTAGCATTCTGGTTGTCCCGTCCTTTTTTGGAATTGGGATTTCCCGTAGTCCTTGATGATGCCAGTTTCCTGCTGATTCTCTTAGGGTGGTTTCTAATTTGAAACGTCCTAGAAAGTCGAGGGCTTTGACCCCATCAATGCCTGCTGTTTTCTTACCCGAATTTAGCTGTGTTACTTGTCGAATTGCCAAAAATCTAGCTGTAGAGGATTTTAGAATAAGTTTCTGCAAAAACCGCGCTTTCCGCAAGTTTCCTGCTCGAACTGCTTTGAACACTCTCTTTTGTAGGTTGAATAGGTTACGGCGGAATTTCTTCCAGGGTAACTTCTTCCAAGATTCACTAGTCTGGTGACTGTGCCTAATCATACTCTTCTCCATTGAGTGCTGTCTGAATACCTTGCAGCAATTACGCCGCATCCTACCCGATTTGAGAGAGTTCCGTGTCTCATCTCACCTACCTGGGGATCGACGTACCCAAGACTCTCAAATCGTTTTTATTCGTTCCCTCAGAAGATTGTTTTGTTCCGTTAGGTGTAGCCAATTTGACCACCAGAAACCCTGGATTCAAACAGCTATTAGACAGATATGCTGCGGGTTTTAGCTCTGATGAAGTCAGGGGTTTTTAGTTATACCCTGCTTAACGATGGGTCACTTTTCTAGGCTCAGTTTCACCGTAGGAACTCCCTATTAGCACCAGTGTCAGCCCATAACAGCCGTCTGATTGTGCCCTGTTCCCAGCTTCACCCTGTAAGAATTGAGCTTACTCAGTGTGGGCAGATGAGGAGTCACGCCTGAATCTTGCGGAAAGGACTTTCACCTTTATCAATCTGAGAGTTCAATCGTAATATTACTTACAATTGGCTTAGTCATGTACTGTTTTTATACCATAATTTACTAAGCAACGAATCGCACCTGTCATTCATTCCACTCCTTATAAAAATGGGATGGGCGGATGCCTTTGTTCCGAAACCTTTCTGCTGCACTGCCCTGATCAACGGCGGCAATACAAGCGGTTCACTGTTAACAATCAACAGTACAAACGCATTATCTCTATACTGAAGAGCAGTTTTCACAGAAAAGTTCCCGGACAAAGGAGAATTTTCCGCAGCATACACCTTTTCTCCTTTGGATTGTGGTTCAAGTAGATGAAAAACGCTCTATGCGTTGAGGGATAAGCTTAACGAAGAGTTTTGGTTTGTCAGTACTACTCTTGAAAAGTGTAATTGATTTATAGAGATTTCAGCTGAAAAAAGCAGTTAATTCAATTCAATATTTATTAATATCAGTGTAAATACGTAGTTTTTTTGGATTAAACTAGTGAACAAACTTATTTATTGTAAATCAGCATTCAGCCATTAGCTGTGGCGCATGTATTGCTTGTTTCGGCGGCTGACGCATTACTCGTTACACCCTCTCTGACAACACTCGCGTCTCATTACTTAACGAGCCAAGACGAATTTTTAATTCCAAAGTAGCGGTATGAGTAGCTCTGATCAGTGAACGTGATAGGATGGAGGTCTGTTGAAAATTGCTACCAATGCAACAAAAGGGTGGTGATGTATGGCACAGCCTCTATCAAGCTTGATGCGCTTACAGCATTCTTGATAAAGGTGAGAGCGCTTTGATTTTGAGTAAAAAAAATCGTATGATCTGAACGTTTCAGGACGTTTAGCTTCAAATAAGTTTGAGCGGTGACCTGCACTAATGTAAACTTCAGTACAGACGACAACTGTTTGATAGCGATTAAAATCGCTCGTGTAGTGTTTCCTCTGTTGTCTAAAGACACAGAGTTTCCACACATACCGGATTTTTTAGATTAATTTTTGACATTATTGAGGTAGACCATGAGGTATCGCGCTTTAATTGTTGCATTCTTGGCTTTGTGCTTGGGGTTAATAACTGCTTGTAGTGAGGGTTCAACAAGTGCTAGTACTAGTGCTCTGACTTACGAGCAAATCAGAGGCACTGGCTTGGCTAACAAATGCCCCCTACTGGCTGAAACACGTCGCGGTTCTATCCCCATTGATGCTGGCAAGTCCTACACCATAAAAGAACTTTGCTTAGAACCAACTAATTTCTTTGTAAAAGAAGAACCTACCAACAAACGGCTAGAACCAGAATTTATCGCTGGTAAACTGTTGACTCGCCGGACCTTCAGCTTGGATCAAATTCAAGGTGATGTGAAGGTAAATGGAGATGGAAGTCTTACCTTTGCGGAAAAAGATGGCTTAGATTTCCAAGCTATCACCGTACAACTTCCTGGTGGTGAACGAGTACCTTTCCTGTTCACCATCAAAAGTTTAGTTGCTCAAACACAACCTGGTTTGAACAGCATTAATACTTCAACAGACTTTGAAGGCAGCTTCCGAGTCCCCTCCTACCGTGGTGCTACTTTCCTTGACCCTAAAGGTCGCGGTGTCGCGAGTGGCTATGATAACGCGGTAGGTCTCCCCGCTCAAGCAGATGGTCGAGACGTCTCTCGCGCCAACCTTAAGCGTACAGACGTTCTCAATGGCAAGATTTCTCTGCAAGTCGCCAAAATAGATGGCACGACTGGTGAAATTGCAGGGACCTTCGAGAGTGAACAGCCCTCCGATACCGATTTAGGCGCTGATGAACCAAAAGAAGTCAAAGTTCGCGGTTTGTTTTACGCCAGATTTGAACCAGTAACTCGTGCCTAAATTCTGTACGAGTTTAAAGGTGTAAGGTGAGAGATTCCCTACATCCTGCCCCTAAGTTCATTCTCAGTTTTTAATATTTAATAACTACAAGGGGCATCTTGCCCTTTTTTATTTGCCTGTATAAATATTTTGAGTGGGTTTCGCGCTCTTATGTATGGTACACCACCTGACACCACATTAATAAGGGCGAACAGCACCTAAAGCCTCTACTCTAATATGCCTAACGAGAGTGGAAAGTCACTTTTCGTTAGATATTTTTGTTTTTTTGTGCTTCTTTACTTACCTACGTATCAAAAATTTAGCTTGTAAATCTTAAAGTTAATGTAAATCATATTTTAGATAACAAGTATTTCTAACTAGAAAGCCCAATTATCTTTCAAAAAATACTTTTTAGTGTCGGTTTATATTTATAAGTCAATCTCATAAAAGCTTAATTGAATTCAGTATAATTTCGGTTCTAATTTGAGTAGCAAATTCTATATTTTGTTGTTATGTGGTCTTGAAATGCTACAGATAAAACCAAAGATAACAAAAAGCAAAATATTTCCAAATCCTTATTTAAACCGTGCTTAATTGATAGTTTTTGGCATAATTAATAGGGATAAAGCAGCGAATTTAAAGGACTCTGCTAGAACTGAGTGCTTATCTAGGGACTATTGTGGCTCGGTTTAAAGGCAAGTATTTTGACTGTTTATTACTTAAATAAATACGGTGCTATGTCTACCAAAATCGATAACGAAATGAAACATGAAATCTTGCATTTATTGCGAGAATATCAGCAATTTAACTCAGCAAGGCTTCGCAATCAACTTGTGAAATTGAATATTGGACTAGTTCGGAAAGAAGCTCATTATTGGTTAAATCAATGTCATGAAAGCTACGAAGACTTGCTACAGGTGGGCTGTTTGGGTTTAATTCGAGCTATTGAAAAATTTGAAATTTCCAAAGGTCACGCCTTCAGTTCTTTCGCAATTCCCTACATTCGCGGTGAAATTCAACATTACCTTAGAGATAAAGGTGTCACTGTACGGATTCCTCGGCGTTGGTTAGCGTTGCAACAGCAGTCAATTGGAGTTTCACGTTATTTGCGGGAAAAATACAATCGCTCACCCACTGACTCTGAATTAGCAGCAGCGCTTTTAATTTCCACAAAAGAATGGCAGGAAATTAAATTAGCATGGGTTAATCGCGCTCCTTTGAGTCTAGATGTGCCAGTAGATGGTGAAGAAGGTTCTGCATTGCTGGGAGAACTCGTTCCAGATCACAGCTATCGCAGCTTTCAACTGGCACAAGAAGATCAAATTCGCTTGCAACAAGCATTAGTGCAGATCGAAAAATGCACTCGCGAGGTTTTGGAGTTTGTATTTCTACACGATCTTACACAAAAACAAGTGGCAGAACGCATGGGTATCAGTGTAGTTACGGTTTCTCGTAGAGTTAAGAAAGGGCTGGGTTTGCTGAAAGACTTGATGATAGCAGAGAGTTGACCAAGGAAGCAGATGTTGGGGGCTGGGTCTGTCGTATTTAAAGAAACTCTTGAAATCCGAGAAATCTAGGTTATAACGGTATAAGATTTCTCCTTTGATGCAAATTGCAAAAGGTAGATTTCGACAAGTAAATTTTCATATTGCTTTTCGTAACTGCTAATGGGTAGAAATTCAAAAATTGTCATTGCAGCGATTCTGGTTTTAGCGATCGCTGCTTGTTCCTCTGAAGAAAAAGTTAGTAATCTTACGCCGACGAGTACACCGTCAGTAACGATAAAAACGGCGACTCAGCCTTTTAACAACCCTGTGGTAGCTGCTAAACAACCTCCACAACCTGCTTCTGCTACTCCTAGTTTGATTCAATTGACTAATGCAACAGAACGAGTCAATGTCGTATCTAAAGGACGGACAGATCCGTTTGGACAAATTGTAGGAGCGCAACCTCTGGTAGTGCAGAGTCAGAACGTAGATTCACCAACACCCGTTCCAACTGTAAGTACTGTGCCTACCACTTTTAGAAGTGTACCAATACCTAGAAGTACACCAATTGCTAAAAGTACACCAATTGCTAAAAGTACACCAATTGTTAAAAGTTCACCGATAGCGATAAAGCTTCCAATAAAAAAGAATCTTCCCAACTCATCAAAAAATAAAATTAACAACGCGGTGGTTGCTTCTCGAGCAATACAGAAAAAAGCTAATCCTCACCATAGCGTAATTGCTGTCTTGCCTAAGGTGTTACCTCAAGTCATTCCTAACCAGACTCTAACACCCGTATTACCACCGCCACCACAACCAGAACTGGCGAAAGCAGTCATGGTTACAGGTGTCGTTGTCGTTGGTAAGGAACCTCAGGCAATTATTAAGGTACCAAATGAGCCGACGAGTCGTTATGTGGAAGCAGGACAGCGACTGGCAAACGGATTGCTAATTAAACGTATCGAAATGAATCAAGGTTCAGAACCAATCGTGATTGTGGAACAATATGGTATAGAAGTTGCCAGAATGGTAGGGGAAGGCTCTGCTCAGCAAACAACATCTCCAGCGTCTGTAGGAAATCCTGTTTCAGTAACACAGCCACCCCAAAACCCTATACCTACAGGAGCTATGTAATTTTGAAAACAAAAGAAAAAATTGAATTTGCTCGTTTATCTTTAGCCGTTTATCAAGAGCTAGCAGCTCATCTGCGGCAAGTAGAAGGGGTAGGAGTGGATTTAATCCCCCAGTCCAGCCAACAGTTTGATTACGATCGCAGCCAAATTGATGGCTTGTGGATTGAGTATGCTGAAACATCAAGTCCACAAAGTCGGCAACGAGTAGAGCAAATTTTGGCTTATTATCAAAATCGCTACAGAGTTTGATAATTGCCACATCTCTTGTTTAGTGAGGATTTAGGAGCTTTCACTGCTGTAATAAAAATTGTGTTCACAGCAATGAATGTGAACAAAGCTTGGCTTGATTAGCCAGCGAAAAAAAGATACAGTAACGATTTCAGCTTTACAGCAGTTTTTCGGAAAATAATGCCACATTCTTTAAGCTTTCCTAATCAATAGTTCTTATGTACTAAATATCTCCGTTTCGTTGGGGTGTGAAAGTTTTGGGTGCAGAATGTGGGTTAGAAAAGGCGTATGCAACTGTGGAGGATTGAACGGTTCTTGAACTCCCAGAAATGAATTTCTATGTAAGCATTTAAAAAGTCAGATGCTTACAATGTCATTTTTGTCAATAAAAAATATTTAGTATTAATATCAGCTTTATCTTTATGCCACTAGATTTATTGATCGAGTAAAGATTCAATGAATTGCTCTAATTTGAACAACGCGTAAACTTGTCGAAAGATAGAGTGAACATACTGAGAGGATGTTTGAAAAGTCTAAGAGCGTGTGTTTCACTACCCTAGCTACCGAGAAACTGCTACCTTGAGAATCTGGGTTTTGGGATTTGCGCTCGTGAAGAGTGAGTCTCTCTTAAGGCTCAAGCAGACTCTTTTCAAACAACCTTTGAGAGCAAAATTGAATCTGCTTAAACTCAAAGTTAGTATGATATCTCTTTTCCAAATTGCAGATCGACAAATTTTGGCAGCCGCTCTGCTAGACCATCCGTTGATTAAAGATTGTGTGATACTGGTTCGGGAAGGAGAAAGTTCCAGACAAGAACTAGTTGCCTATGTAGTCACATCCGGGGCATTATCCTTGGAGCAGCTACAATCGCACTTTTCAGCAGTGCTAAGTGCACCTATTCCGAGTGCCTATGTTTTGGTATCTACTATACCCCTCACCAAAGAAGGGCAGGTAGACGAACAGGCTTTAGTGGAACTGGAAGTCATCGACTCAGACTTAGTACACCGATGGGAAGAACAGCTATGCTCGCAGCCAGAAGTCGAACAGGTAGCTGTAATGGTTCAAGAGTATACAGAAAAAATCCCACCACTGCATCTTCAGGATTTGCTTCCCAACCGGATTGCTAATGGCAGCACGCTTCATTCCACCAAAATTGTTCCTCCTCGCACTCATTCGTCAGACGCAATTGCTATCAGTCATGGTGAACCGCTGAAATTCGCAACAGATGATCCAAAAAATCTTGCACAAGTGCTGCAGAGATCTGTAACCCAAGGATCGCGAGGGATTGTTTACATCCACTCTGACGGTTCCGAAACTCATCAATCTTATCAGGCTTTGCTTGAAGAAGCACAAAGGCTCCTAGCAGGTTTAAGAAAACTCGGCCTTATGGCTCAAGATAAAGTCATTTTCCAGTTAGACTCATATCAAGACTTCTTGACGGCTTTCTGGGGCTGTACTTTGGGAGGCTTTGTCCCAGTACCGATAACAATAGCATCTAACTACAGCGATCCATCTGATAGTAACGTCAAAAAACTACAACATGCTTGGCAGGTTTTGGGAAAACCGATAGTGCTGACGAATAACAGCATTGCCCCTCAACTTCTTGTCATGTCTAGTCAGGTGTACCAGGAATTTCAAGTTGAGACAATCGAGAACTTGCGATTGCACAACTCAGATCGAAATTGCCATCTCTCCCAACCAGATGATTTAGCATTGTTATTGCTGACTTCGGGTAGCACTGGTACGCCCAAGGCAGTAATGCTGACGCATAGCAATATCATCAGCAGTGTGGCAGGTACGTGCATGATGAATAATTTTACCAGTCAAGATATCTCGTTGAACTGGCTACCTCTGGATCATCCTGGTCCTTTGATTCGGTGTGTCATCAGATGTATCTTTTTAGGATGCCAGCAGATTCATGCTCCGACTGCAGTTGTTTTGCAAGATATTCTGAAATGGCTCGATTGGTGCGATCGCTATCGAGTGACGACGACTTGGGCACCCAATTTTGCGTTTGCTTTGCTCTTGCGTCGCGTTGTGGAAATCGAGCAGGGGCAGTGGGATTTATCTTCCATCAAATCTTTTCTCAATACTGCTGAGCCGATTGTTCCTCAAACAGCAGGCAGGGTACTACAGCTGCTTTCTCCTCACTCTTTAGTAGCTTCGGCCATGCATTCTTCTTGGGGTATGGCTGAAACCTCATCAGGTGTTACTTTCTCAAACAGATATTTGTTCGACTCCTCAACATCGGAAGATGCTTCCTTTGTCGAGTTAGGCTCCCCCATTCCTGGAATTTCCCTTCGCATCGTGAACGACAATCAGGAAATTGTCAACGAGCAAATGATCGGCTATCTGCAAGTCAAAGGTTCTACAGTCACATCTGGTTATTATCAAAATCCCGAATTAAACCAAGAAGTCTTCACTGAGGATGGTTGGTTTAATACAGGGGATTTGGGATTTCTGGAGAACGGGCGTCTAACGATTACAGGTCGAACAAAAAATATTATCATCATCAACGGTGTCAATTACTACTCTCATGAAATTGAAGCGGTGGTGGAAGCTGTTGCAGGAGTAGAGGTGTCTTACACAGCAGCCTTTGCGACTCGTAAATTCAGTAGCAATACTGATGAATTGACAATCGTTTTGCATACCTCGATTGCTGAAGAAAATCGCTTAGTAAAACTACTCAAAGAGATTCGCCAGAACGTTGTCAGCAAGATGGGCATAAGACCAGCTTACTTGATTCCCGTTGAGAAAGACGCAATACCTAAAACCTCAATTGGCAAAATTCAGCACGCGCAACTAAAAAAGAGCTTTGAAGCAGGTGAGTTTGATGTTATACTCAAACAAGTTGATATTTTGCTAGGCAATAACAATACTCTTCCAGATTGGTTTTACCGCCAAATATGGCGACGGAAAGAAATAGCAAGTTTAGACACTCAGCCAAAGACGGGTCTGACTTTGGTATTTTTGGACTCCTTAAGTTTAGGGGAGTATCTGTGCGCTAAGCTAAGCCAGCCTTGTGTTTGTGTTGAGGCAGGCTCAGACTTTGCTAAATTATCGAACGATCACTATCGCATCGCTCCGGAAAACCCCGAACACTATCAACAACTGCTAGATTCGGTGGCAAGAGAAAATCTTCCAATTGCACAAATCTTGCATTTGTGGACTTATGACAAGTATACTGAAGAATCTAGTTTGTCAGAGTTAAAGCAAGCACAACAGCGAGGAGTTTACAGTCTAGTTTTCTTAGTTCAGGCATTAGCTCTTCAAGGTTCGGATACGCCAGTTCGACTCCAAGTGATTGCCAGCTACAGCCAGGTTACCTCAACGGAAGAAAAGGTAGCAGCCGTGCGATCATCTATCATCGGAGTTGTCAAAACAATTCCGCAGGAAATGACGTGGTTGGATTGTCGCCATCTCGACTTATCGGTGCAAGAGAACGAAGTTAATGCAGCATACATTCTTCAAGAACTCCAAGTCATTGACAAAGAGCAAGAAGTCGTCTACCGTAACGGGCAGCGTCTGGTTTCTCGCTTAGAGAAAGCGGACTTTATCAAAGAAGAAAAGCGAGATTTTCCCATCGTTGAAGGCGGAATGTATCTTGTTACTGGCGGGCTGGGAGGTATTGGCTCAGAAATAGCCAAGTATCTGCTACAGCAATTCAAGGTGCGGTTACTATTGGTGGGTAGAACTTCCCTGCCTGAAAGAAATACGTGGGATGATGTCCAACCAGAGGCATCTGTAACAGAGCGAATTAAAACTTATCTGTCCTTAGAGCAATTGGCAGGAGCGATCGCTTATGAGGCGGTAGATATTTGCAATTTGAGTCAGTTGCAGCAAGTGGTGGAGAAGGTTTGCCGTAACTGGCAATGCGAGCTAGATGGTGTGATTCATCTAGCAGGAACGATTGAGACACGCCTATTACTGGAGGAAACGCCAGAAAGCTTTGCCACAACACTGCATCCAAAAGTGGAGGGTACGTGGGTTTTGCATAAACTGATCGAAAACCAGCCAAATCGCCTTTTCATCAGCTTTTCTTCGGTAAACGGTTTCTTTGGACGTATGGCAGCAGGAGCCTACTCGGTTGCTAACCGATTCTTAGATTCTTTTTCCCAATCCCGGCAAAATTTGGGTTCGTTGCACTATTGCTTTGCTTGGAGTATGTGGGATGAAAGGGGATTGAGTCGCAATTACCAGATGAAAGACTTAAACCGCGCTAGAGGTTACTCGATTATCTCGCATGAAGAAGGACTGCATTCCTTCTTGGCGGGTTTGTATTGCCAGCCTGGAAACCTGCTGATAGGTTTGGATGGAAGTAAACAATACATTCAACAGTACCGGGAGATGGAAGTGCATTCCTCTCAGAGTTTATGTTCTTATTTCACGGCAAAAACCGCAGTCCCTGTCGAGCGGTTGCAATTGTCAGTGCGCGATCGCTTCGGAACTCCAAGCCGGATCGATTTTATGCAGCTTGAGGAAATGCCAATGACGGCGACAGGTGAAATTGATCGACAGCTAGTGGGGAAGCATCAGGATTCTGGAGCGCCGCTCGAGCGGGTGGCAGCAAGGAACGAGTTGGAACGCCAAATTGCTGAGATCTGGCAGCAAGTGTTTAACGTTCCGCAAGTGGGTATCCACGACAACTTCTTTGAACTAGGAGGGCATTCTTTACTAGCCATACGTTTATTCGCAGAAATCGAGAAGAAATTTGACAAAAAACTTCCCCTAGCCACCCTCTTTCAATCAGGTACAGTAGAAGGTCTTGCTAACGTACTCACTCAAGAAGAATCAGCGACTAGTGATGGCATTTTGACATCAAAGGCTGAGAATAAATCAAAAAATGCTTGGTCATCCTTAGTGATCATTCAACCCAATGGTTCAAAACCACCTTTATTCTGTATACACCCCCTTGGCGGAGAAGTTTTGTGTTACCGAGATTTATCATTGTATCTGGGCTCCGATCAACCAGTTTATGGGCTGCAACCAAAAGGTTTAGATGGAAAAGAGCCTCTTTATACTCGGTTTGAAGACATGGCATCACACTACATTCGCGAAATCCAGACTCTTCAGCCCAATGGTCCTTATTTTCTGGCAGGTTACTCTCTTGGAGGTATGATTGCCTTTGAGATGGCTCAGCAACTCCACAGACAAGGTGAGCAAGTTGGTCTTTTGGCTATGTTTGATAGTGTTCGTCCGGGTTATAGCAAGCGGTTGCCATTTTTTATCCGAACTTTCATGCATTTGTATAAAATACTACAAGAAGAACCTGCTTATTTTTGGCAAAAGACTGCGGGTTGGTGGAAGCATGGCAAGTTCCTTCTCAAACAGAGATACGAGCGTTACTTAAATGTCCCTCCTCCTGTAGTAGATGAGACACAGTCTCTATCAGGAATTGAGATGTACGTCAAAGTCGAACAGACTCATCTACAAGCGATGAAAGAGTATATTTTCCAAGCCTATCTAGGTAAAATTACTCTGTTACGAACTAGCGATCAAACCCGCAGTCATGATGCTGTAGGTATGCAATACGATCCTCAATTAGGTTGGGGCGATATCAGTCATGGAGGTTTAGAGATCCATCATATTTCTGGCCCTCACATGTATGTGCTTGAAAAACCCCATGTCAGGGGGTTGGCAGAAAAATTGCAGGGCTGTTTAGAAAAGGCGTATGCAAAAATATAGATCTGGTTATGCAATTACCAGTTGCTGAGGTAAACTGGCTAGCAAGGTCATGCAAATATTGCTTCTCCGGCTCTAGGATCTTGGGCATCACTCATAATGGAACACTGGCAATTTCTCATACAGAAACAAGGCGATCGCTCTTGGCGTCTCCTGGAGTCGCCAAATGTGGAAATTATGGAAGGTAGGTATAGAGTTGTTGCTCGCTCCAACCATATCAGTACAGATGTGGAAGTGCGGGTTACTCACTATTCTCTAGAAGAAGTTCCACCCAAACGGCGAATTCAGACGCGATCTCGTCGCACCAACATAGAAGGCTTAATGGCGGTGATTCCGTTTACTTACCTCCAGCCAGGAATTTGGGATTTGCGATGTAATGGTGACTTAATGTCGGATCTTCTTGGTAAATCTTGGCAATACAGTGTCCATTTGCAAGTCTTATCGAACGTAGATTCACGTTACGTGAGAATTGATCACGAAGATGAAGAAACAACATTTTTCTCTGATGAATCAGAGACTTTTATTGAGGAACCGATTAACCCTGTCTGGTTGAAAGCAGACACAGCAGAGCAAATTTTAAAAAACTTAATTGATTTAGCTTTACCAACACAACCTCTGTTAGATGATGAAATAACGGTTGAAAAACCTATCCCAGAGCCACCACTACTGCTAACCTTGGATCGGGAAACCTACTTTGCTCGTTGGGGACAAACTCTCATTGTCAGTGGGCGTGTGGATCTCAAACCAACCACTGAGCTAAATCTGGGTGAGATAGATTTTGAAAGCGTTTGTGCAGTCGAACTCAGAATAGAACTGCGTTCACCTCTGGGAGCAGAAAGATTAAGCCTAGTACGACAACCTTTACCAAAAAAGTCACTACCACTACAAGTTGAAGCAAAAGTTGAGATTCCTGGTGAGTGTGAATCTAAGTTAATTTTGGGAGACATCAGTTTGTATGGCGCATTGGCAGATGCTAGTGAAGTCATACTGCTAGCCAGCCACTGCTTCACAATTGCCGCAGATGTGATAGAACTGCTGGCTAGTAGCACAACAGAGCTAGATTCGCAGCGAGAAGAATCTGAGTCGCTTAAAACAACCGAAGCAGGAGAGACATTTGTACCTTTAAAGTTGGAACTTTTCAATCTGGTAAAGCAGACGAAAACAAGTCAGCCTCTTCACGTATCATCTGAGAAATGTCTACCACCACTTATTGCTGGGCGATCGCTTAATAAATCAGCTTCACCTCAACTGCCTTCTGTAACTCAGAGCAAAAACCAAATCATGACTACGACTGCTGTTATGTCAAAAGTCTCTGTACCAAAGCTTTTAGAGAAAAATGACATTATTTCCGCAGCTAGTCGAGTAGCAAGCACAAAAACAACTTTTCCATACCTAAAACGGCTCAAAGCTTTACCGTTTGACAATGAGGAAGGAAAACGTCATGCTTCAGCCTTGGAGCAAGAGAGTACATCTGAATTAGTGGATAATAATGCACAACTCCAAGATGATTCGCTTGCAGTCGTTGTCTCGCCTAGTTCTGAATTAATCACAGACGATTCTCCATACTTGTCTCCTCTGATCCGGCAGTGGATGAACAGCCAAGGTTACTCCTTACTCGAACCCATTAATTTACGCTACCAAGACGACTATGATATTTATGCACTCAAAAGTCATGAAACGAGCGTAGAGCAGTCTATTGAGGACGCGGAGAGCTTGAAAAATCACGGAACGGATGATTTATTGGAACTGACAGATCGACCATTCGTGACATCTCATGAGGACATAGAGATGTCGGAAAAAACTATAGATAGAGTAACAGATTTAACAAATGATTTATTGGAAGTAATAGATCGATCATCTGTAACAAAGTCTGCTGACTCGCCTCGCCGTAAAAGGGCAGCAGTGATTTCACCACAAGAAATTGTATTAGAAGATACTTTAAAAGAAGCGAAACCCAATACTATTCAGAACCGATCCTCCATTCAATTTGCTTCATCAGTCTCAGAGTTAGTCGCTTTAGAACCATTGCCAGTTCCACAACTGCATCTGCTAGAAGGTGAGCTAACCTCTGGAAAATCTGTTATGGTGCGTGTATTGCTTGCAGAAGAGCGTCCTCAAGTTGCTGTGAAGTTTTGGGTTGAGGATTGCCAAACCCGCTGGTTGCTTGATGGCCCGCATTTGTTGACAAATTTGTTACCTAACTTCAAGGGAGGGTTGGAAGTTATGGCTTACATCAACGTTCCTTTTGGGTGTTTGGAAATTCGTGTAGAGGCGATCGCCATCAACATGGCAACCCAACTTGAAAGTCACAAAGTCTCGCTCCACCGGACTGTAATTCCTCCTGACTTACCAACTTTACAGCTAGATGAACTACTGGGTATTTGAGCAAATAAAGAGTTAAGTCGGTTGGGCAAAAAAAACCTAATTATGTAAAGAAATCTTGAGATGATGTGAAACCTACTAACAACTAACCATGTTTCAGCATCTCGTGCGGATAGAATATTCAGTTCGGAAGACGATCTGCCAATGTAACGTTTTGTTTCTTCATGCCCACTTACCCACTGTGTTAAAAATCTGAAATAATTGTCAAAACTATGCCGAATTTACAGTAAGCTCATCTTGAATTGTTATGTAGTTTAAGAGGAACCTCGTTTATGTCAGCTTCATTTTTGCCTTCGATTTTAGTTCCCTGTATTGGTTACCTTGTTCCAGCAGTAACATTCGCGTTTATGTTGTTATACATTGAACGCGACGATATCGCTTAAAAATTAACAATCAATCAGGCATAATTTATAGTCCAAACCGCCTATCTCATAGGAATAGGCGGTTTTTTTATACTAGATTTCTAAACCATTCTTCAAATGTCGTGCTCAGTTACATATGACTAATTGCGCGGCTAATTATTATTTTCGCCCTTCAATTTACTAGTAAACATTTAGCCTATTAGACATCACTTGTCAGCTAGTAAAACCTGTCACAGATCGGATTCTGTTACCTATGTTTACCAATTTCCTTTCATCGCTAACCACTGATAATGGAAAGAGAGTCCAATTTTTAAGGAACACTCCTACAAGGGAAGGATAACTCCTACTTGGTACGAGCATCACAACGAAGGGCTGAATGCTTAACATTAACAATTAGCTGTTGGGGTAATCAGAGCAAGCCAGTCTTAGATGGAAGAACCGAGTCCGGCATAAGCTCCATAAAAGAAGATGCCTAAAACGGTAATTACACCTAATCCGGCGATTGTAGCTACTATCCACAGGGGAATTCTTCCACTTCCAGACACAGTTTTTTTATCCTCCGTTAATCAAAAATCAGCAATGCAGGTTAAATACAAAACGATTTATACCAGTCGTTCTAGTTAGTTAAAGAAATAACTGGAAAACAGAATACCCAGAACGAAAATGAGTAGTAATCCCAGATAAAGAGAAGTTCGGTTGAGTTCAACCGGCTGCCTATTGGGATTTGGCGATCTATCCATGAATTTCTCCTACCGTTGAATAAACTGCATTGAGGCGATCGCACCCAAAAAGAAGACTGTTGGTACGGCTAGAGTGTGAACTGCCAGCCATCTTACCGTAAAAATCGGGTACGTAACTGGTTGATTAATCTTATTGCTACTAGTCATGATTTCAAACTAATTTCCGCTACTAAATTGCTTAACTTGTTCTTTTGCGTCAAAGCGGTCCTTCACGATGGGCAATTGCTGCCGTGTTTGCGTGTAATAGTCATCTGGGCGGGGTGTACCAAATACATCATAAGCCAGTCCAGTGCTGACAAATAGCCAACCTGCGATAAACAAAGCTGGAATGGTGATGCTGTGAATCACCCAGTAACGAACGCTGGTAATAATGTCCGAAAATGGACGTTCTCCAGTGGTACCTGACATTTATATCCCTACCTTCTCAAAGATTGTTATTGAGTTTATTATCCTACAAAGTTTAGAAATAGTTACAAGTTGCAACTTGTTTCTCAGAAATCGAGATCAATACTTAACATTTGGTGATTTGATTTCGACTGCCCAGTTTCTTCCACCGATGAACACCGAACGGAAGTCCCATACCATCGATGAATTAACGGTTACCTTAAGCAGGTTCTGGCTGAGAAGCCCCAGTAACGCTTGGGTGATATTTCAGCAAAATACCTTGGTCTCCGACAATAAATCCCTTTTCTTGGGAAAAGAAAACAATCTTGTAAAAATTAGCAGGAACTCCTTCAACGCCACGGTCTTTTTCCCATGTTTTGCCACCATCAACACTTCGTAGCAAACTACCGCTTCCGCCACCTACCCAAATTTCATCAGGCGTGCGGTAAGCTAAATCAAGTAAGCCCCAACTTGTAGCAAATTCTGGATATTGAGCTTTTTGCCACTCTTCGGACTTAGCTGGATCGCTGAACTGTATTTGACCACCCCTTGCAAGCATCCACATTTGCTTCTCGTTAACAAATCCCATATTTTCAACACGTCGTGAACTATTCCGGTTATGGGGTACCCAAGCACTTTGCCCTGGTTCCCAAGTTGAATAGAAATTCCCCTTAGCGGAAACAGCAACGTATTTACCGTCCTCTGAACGTTCTATGTTACGAATGACACCAACAGCTTCTTCTACCTGGGCTTTCCAGTTTTGACCTGCATCTTGGGTTCTATATATTGCTCCCACATCGGTCGCCATCTCAGCCGAGTTTTTTCCGAGTGCGACAATGTTAACTGGGTTACCGGGTAGCTTTTCATTCAAAGGAATACGTGACCAAGAACTACCTTCATCAGTGCTATGCAAAAGAAAAAAAGGTTCTCCAACTATCCACCCTTCTTTACCTGAAAAACTCACTGAATTAAAGCGGTATTTTTGCTCATCTAATTCTAATTTAATTGGTTGCCAGGTTTCGCCACCGTTTTTTGTTTCCAAAAAAGTTGCGTTGCTACCAACGATGTAACCATGTTGGGGGTTCTCAGTAAAAGCAATATCTAGCAGTTTCGCGTCTGTTCCCAAAGAAATAATTTCCCAAGGGTTATTGGTGACTGAAGATACCTGACTACAACCGAAGCACATGAGGACAGTTATTAACACGGCGAATATTCGCTGCCCAATTTTTACACTTGAACGCATTTCTATTTGTTTACTTTTTGTGAATTTTTGAGCCAACACCGCGACTATAAATTCCGACGTATCGTAATTCCCGTCACATTGTCATGTATTCGCTATAGCGCTTTTTTAGTGCGACTTCCATCTTTTAGGAGTTGGCGAGAGCGCTATTTTTTGAGTAAAGAACTTATGAACAATTTCACCCGTAGAGAATTGGTATAATTTCACACAATTGGGTTTTATTGTAAGCCGTAAATACTCATAAAAAACAGGAAGGCAAGAATTAAAGCACCGAAAATCAGGAGATTCTTTTGTCCTGGGGTCATGTTATTTACACCCAAACCATAACCCAGATTTTCTTTAAAGCCAGAAGCCTTGTTAACAGGTCCGATGTTCGCAAAAGCGTTCTTTTTCGCACCGCACACTGGACAGATCCAAATGAGTGGCAATTCTGCAAAGGGTGTTCCCGGAGAAATGCCTTGCTTGTCATCGCCCTTATCAGGTTCATAAATGTAACCGCAGGCACGGCACTCATAGCCGTCTAATACTGGATTTTCAACAGCTTGTTCGCTCATGGTGACATTGGTTAAGAGGTAATTATTAAATCTACGTTAAAAATTATGACACAACTATGAGTTTTTTCTAACCCTAGCATAATTCACTCAAAATCATCTTTAGCTTGGTTTTAGAGGATTAAAAAATCTAAAAAGATATAATGTAAAAGAAGGTTACAAAGTTATTTCGATCCATAGCGGTAGAGATTTATTGTGTTTGTCCTCAGCGGTTACGAGTACCTTTTAGGCTTCTTCCTAGTTTGTAGCCTAGTGCCAGCCTTGGCTTTATCAGCGTCCAAGCTTCTTCGACCCAGTGGTCGCAGCCCAGAACGGCGCACAACTTATGAATCCGGTATGGAACCCATCGGTGGTGCCTGGATTCAGTTCAACATCCGCTACTACATGTTTGCGCTGATCTTCGTCATCTTTGATGTAGAAACAGTTTTTTTGTATCCATGGGCAGTTGCGTTCCACCTTCTTGGTTTATTGGCATTTATTGAAGCCCTCATTTTTATTGCAATTCTTGTAATTGCCCTTGTCTATGCATGGCGTAAAGGAGCTTTGGAATGGTCTTAAATACCAACTTAGAGGATAAAGAGCGTATCCTCAACCCGATCGGGCGTCCGACAGTCACCCAAGAGTTGTCAGAAAACGTCATCCTCACCACTGTTGATGACCTATATAATTGGGTAAGACTTTCGAGTTTGTGGCCCTTACTGTTTGGCACAGCTTGCTGCTTTATTGAGTTTGCAGCTTTAATTGGCTCCCGTTTTGACTTTGACCGCTTTGGATTGATTCCCCGTTCTAGCCCTCGTCAAGCTGACTTGATCATTACAGCTGGCACAATCACTATGAAGATGGCACCTCAACTCGTGCGTCTTTATGAACAAATGCCAGAACCAAAGTATGTGATTGCTATGGGCGCTTGCACGATTACTGGCGGGATGTTCAGCGTTGATTCTCCATCTGCCGTCCGTGGAGTTGATAAACTGATTCCAGTGGATGTGTACTTACCCGGTTGTCCGCCGCGTCCAGAAGCGATTATCGACGCTATTATCAAGTTGCGCAAGAAGATCGCTAACGAGTCGATGCAAGAACGGAATATCATTAAGCAAAGTCACCGCTACTATAGCACGACTCACAATATGAAGCCAGCAGAGCAAATCCACACTGGTAAGTATTTGCAGGCAGAAACTCGCATAACGCCGCCCAAGGAATTAGTGGAAGCGATCGGTATGCCAGTACCACCAGCTCTCCTTGCGGAAAAAGCAAAAAAGGAGGAACGTCGCCTTGGCTGAAGAAGAATCAAAACTAGTCCCAGCAGACGAACAGTCTTTGGCAAAAGTTGGTAAAGTCTCCCAGTGGTTAACGGAAAATTCCTTTGCCCATGAGTCCTTGGAAGCAGACCGTAATGGTGTAGAGATTATTAAGGTGGAGGCGGACTTTCTGCTTCCTTTATCCACAGCATTATATGCCTATGGGTTTAATTATCTCCAGTGTCAATCTGGAATCGACTTAGGTCCAGGAAAGCAGTTGGTTAGCATGTATCACCTGGTGAAAGTCGGTGATAATGTTGATCGCCCCGAAGAAGTGCGTTTGAAAGTCTTCTTACCACGAGAAAACCCCAGAGTGCCGTCAGTCTACTGGATTTGGAAAGCGGCAGATTGGCAAGAACGCGAGTCTTATGATCTGTACGGCATTATCTACGAAGGACACCCAAACCTCAAGCGGATCTTAATGCCAGAAGATTGGGTAGGTTATCCTTTACGTAAAGATTACATCTCGCCAGATTTCTACGAGTTGCAGGACGCTTACTAGAGCGACAAACCTCACTCTTAACTGCTCTCCACAGCGCCCATCCATTACCCGCATTTTCTCGATATTCACTAAACTTACTTGGAATCATATTGGAACAATTGATCGGTACAGTTTTGTGATCAGAGTTCAGATGCGGGTGATATATTATGGTAAAATCCTTAGCCAAAGATTTAAAGCTTATAACTCCGCACAAGAGGTAGAATAATCCTAATTCTAAAGCTTCATTCACTTGAACTATGACGATGCATATCGAACTCCAAAGTGCATTTACCAACCGCCATGTCCTTAAAGTTATTAGTGGCTTAAATAACTTTGACGCTGATCGTGTAGCAGCAACCATCAAAGCAGCCGATTTGGGCGGTGCTACTTTTGTTGACATTGCTGCCGATCCTGGTTTAGTTAAATTGGCAAAATCATTGACAGATAAGCCAATATGTGTGTCAGCAGTAGAACCAGAGAAATTTGTCCGAGCGCATGCAGCTGGAGCAGATTTAATTGAAATTGGTAACTTCGATTCTTTCTATGCCCAAGGACGTAGATTTGAAGCCGAGGAAGTTTTAGCACTGACTCACCAAACTCGCACTCTTCTTCCGGAAATCACTCTCAGTGTCACTGTTCCCCACATTCTTCAGTTAGATGAACAAGTTAAGCTGGCAGAGGAACTGGTGAAAGCAGGTGCAGATATTATCCAAACCGAAGGTGGTACTAGTAGTCACCCAACCCACCCTGGAACTTTAGGACTTATTGAAAAAGCCGCACCCACCTTAGCAGCAGCTTATGAAATTTCTCGTG
The DNA here is from genome assembly GCA_937873135.1 of uncultured Scytonema sp. GTDB lineage: Bacteria > Cyanobacteriota > Cyanobacteriia > Cyanobacteriales > Nostocaceae > Rhizonema. Next base: position 19,968 of record CALMVQ010000360.1, read on the forward strand.
CAGTATCAGTTCCAGTGCTGTGTGCTTCGGGTATTTCTAGCGTAACAGCTCCCCTGGCGATCGCTGCTGGTGCAGCTGGTGTTGGAGTCGGTTCTGCTATCAACCAACTCAACAGCGAAGTGGCAATGATTGCTGTAGTACGTAGCTTGGTAGAAGTCTTGGGAACTGGAATAAAAGTAGGGAGTAGGAAGTAGAGAGTAGCGAGTGGGAATTTTGGATTTTGGATTGCATCTAAGATCCAAAATCTAAAATATCTATTCCCCTTAACTAAGGGAATCCTTCAAACTATAAATGACCTGGTTTTGCTGTTCAACTGACAATTCTGGGAACATGGGTAAGGATAAGACTTGGTGGCAGGCTTGCTCTGCTACGGGTAATTGCCCCACCACATACCCCAAATGTTTATAAACTGGTTGTAAGTGTAAAGGGTAGGGGTAGTAAACCATTGTGTTTACACCCCTCTCTTGCAATTGAGTCCGAACCAAGTCTCTTTTATTTTCTAAAACACGAATGGTATATTGATTCCATACTCCCATACCACCAGCTAATTCTTGAGGTGGAATGATGCCGGCAATCTGACTGAGGAATTGGTGGTAATGGGCTGCAACTTGCCGTCTTTGGTTATTCCACATACTTAGATAACGCAGCTTAATTTGAAGTATAGCTGCTTGTAATGCGTCTAAACGGCTATTAACACCAATCTCTTCTTGTAAGTAGTTAGTTTTTTGACCGTGATTTCGGAGCATCCGAATTTTCTTTGCGATCTCCGGATCGTTAGTTGCGATCGCCCCACCATCTCCACAAGCACCGAGATTCTTTGTAGGGTAAAAACTAAAGCAACCGATATGTCCAATACTTCCTACTTTTTGCCCAACCCAACTTGCTCCTGTAGACTGAGCACAATCTTCAATAACAATGAGATTATGGGTTTGTGCTACGTCAATCAATGCGGTCATATCCGCAGGTTGCCCGAATAAGTGTACTGGTATAATTGCTTTAGTTTTCGGTGTTACTACCTTCTCGACTTGCTCCACATCCAAATTAAATGTAGTCGCATTGATATCCACAAACACTGGCTTCGCACCTAAATTGCTGATAACTTCGGCAGTGGCAATAAAAGTAAACGGTGTTGTAATGACTTCATCACCTGCACCAATATCAAAAGCTCTCAGTGCTAGAGAAAGTGCATCAGTACCAGAGTTACAAGCGACACATTCAGTTACACCAGTGTAAGCGGCAAACTGTTGCTCAAAACCTTCAACTACAGGACCACCAATATAACGACCAGAAGCTAGAACCTCCAAGACGGCTGCACTCACTTCTGCTTCGATGCTAATGTATTGCTGCCTGATGTCAAAGGCAGGGATGGAATTTACACTTTGAATCATGAGTTTTTATCTTAAAGAATTGAAGATAGATGCCGACTGGAATCGTGGCAAGCATTCAGCTATTATCGGTCACTGGTTAGCGTTCTTAGAAGCAAATCGTGTAACCCTTTAAAGACATAAACAAGTCATGTATGCTCATGCTGACGACTAGCGGTTGATATACTTACGAATGATTAAGGAAACGAGGTTACAGAAAGATTACCATGTGGAATCAGCCTCACTCAGAGTTTTTACTAAGATATATAATCGGAAAAGCGATCATTTTCTCTTGAAAGTGATATACATCAACCCTGAATCAATACCAAGGATTAAAGTTCCTAACGTGTTAGCTTTTTTTGAGGACTTGTAGAGATACGCTGTCGGAAACATCTCTACTGACTAAACCGATGCGAGATGCTCGGATTGGAAGTTCAACTTGCCCCTAGATTTATCCATCGAATCATCTTAAATCTAATCCACTCAGGTGCAACCCTCTGGCAGGGAAACAATCCGGGCATCCGTTGCACGAAAGTTTGCTTTATTTGGGAAACCAAAAGCGCCAAAATTGATTGACTATACTAAAAATGACAAAGGAGGAAGAAAACCCATGCAGGATCTGATCAAACTGGATGTGGTGGATTTGGCTAGCGCTGTGGGATTGATGGGCATAGCTATTGGTTTATCTGCGTGGGAAAAACTGGGACTAGAACTAAACTTAGCCCTTGCAACTGGTCGAACTATTCTGCAATTGGTGGTATTGGGATATGTTTTCGACTTTATCTTTGCTTTTGACAATCCTTGGGCAGTTTTGGTGATTTTAGCAGTAATACTGACAATTTCGGCGGTTGGAGTCCGAAATCGCATCACTCAAAAAATTCCACAGATATTGCCCTTGGTATGGGGGTCTATTTTTGTTAGTACAACCTTAACGCTGATTTATATAAATTTCTTGATTATTCAACGTCCAGATAGATTAATAACTGAGCCACATAGATGGTATGAAGCGCAGTATGTCATTCCCTTAGCTGGAATAGTGTTAGGTAATGCCATGAATGCTGCAGCGATCGCTGGAGAACGCTTAGTCAGCACTATCAACGCCAGTCATTTAGAAATAGAAACTCATCTTAGCTTAGGCGCAACCCCCCAACAAGCAGTGACTCAATACCGTAAAGACGCAATTCGCGCCGGAATATTTCCTACTATTAATCAAATGATGATTATCGGGATGGTCACACTTCCAGCTATCATCACCGGGCAGTTGTTGAGTGGCGTTAATGCCCGCGAAGCCGCATCCTACCAAATTTTGATTATGTTCATGATTGCTGTCACCAACTTGCTAACAACACTGTTGCTTACACGAGGACTTTGTCGTGTTTTTTTTAACTCTGCTGCACAGCTGATCAGGAGCTAATATGGCAACATTTAATCTCCTAGCTTGAGCCACAGCACTCGAGAGTGGTAGAGCAAAGTAATCAGGATATTGCTACTTCTTTGTCAATTAGCGACGGTACTGTTTACGCTCATATTAACAATATACTATCAACCTTTTTGATCAATGGACTCTGCTATGATGGGGCTTGGAATCAACAGACTCTCCTCAACAGGATTGTAGAGGTGATCGACTCTCAACCAAGGTAGACTACTGAAAATTCTACTTTATCAGGAGTTCAAACAATGGGAGCAAAAAAGATTTTGATGATTGTTGGCGACTTCGTGGAAGATTACGAAGCAATGGTGCCTTATCAAGCTTTGACAATGGTCGGGCATGAGGTGCATACGGTGTGTCCGGATAAAAAGCCAGGTGAGACAGTTCGCACCGCCATCCACGATTTCGACGGTGAGCAAACCTACAGCGAGAAGCCGGGACACAAGTTTCGCATCACGACGGACTTTGATGAAGTCAAGCCTGAAAATTACGATGCGCTTATAATACCAGGTGGACGTGCGCCTGAGTACCTGCGCTTGAACGATCGCGTGCTGGAGATTGTCCGCCACTTTGCATTCGAGAACAAACCGCTCGCTGCTATATGTCACGCACCACAGATACTTGCAGCTGCAGGCGTGCTGAAAGGTCGGCTATGCACTTCCTACATCACCCAAAAGCCGGAAGTGTTGTCAGCAGGAGCGCAGTGGGGCGAACCAAACGAGACTCTCTCGAATGCGTTTGTAGACGGCAACCTTGTGACTGCTGTGGTGTGGCCCGGTCAACCTGAGTGGCTGCGTAAGTTCTTGGAAGTTTTGGGTAGCCGCATAGAACCTTAAACTAGTAAACAGTGATTAGAAGTGTGGGGGATAAAGACACGCACCACCAGCGCCTGATACTAATTGGTTATAAAACTGATAACTGATAGAAATCATGAAGAGCAAATATTTAAATCATGGAGTTTAAAAATGTCTGACAACAAAAAAGTCTGGCTAATTACTGGTAGTTCTACTGGGTTTGGACGCGCTTTAGCTCAAGCAGTTCTCAAACATGGGGATGACGTCGTCGCTACCGCCCGCAAAGCGGAGCAATTAAACGATTTAGTTAGTGAATTTCCAGAAACAACAAAGGCTGTCCGTTTGGATGTTACTAACCTCAACGAAGTAAAAGCAGGGGTGGACACAGCCATAGAAGCGTTTGGTCGGATTGATGTACTTGTGAATAACGCTGGCTTCGGTTTGATTGGGGCGCTAGAAGAAGTGAGCGAGGAACAAATTCGGCGCAACTTTGAGACAAACCTCTTTGGTGCAATTAATATGATGCGAGCTGTCCTGCCAATTATGCGACAACAGAAAGCAGGACACATCCTCAATATGTCTGCAATTGCCGGATTTACCAACGAATTGGGCTTCTCTATTTATGGAGGTGCTAAGTTCGCCTTAGAAGGAGTATCGGAAGCAGTATATGGTGAAGTTGCACCTCTTGGGATCAAAGTGACAATTGTCGAACCAGGTCCGTTTCGTACTGATTTTATCGGGCGATCGCTTGACCGAGCTGAACAAAGCATGGATGTATACAAAGATACTGTTGGTAAGTTCCTCCAGTTCCTCGACAAAATAGAAGGAAGTCAGCCAGGAAACCCCGATAAAGCAGCACAGGTGCTGATTAAAGTTGTGAATTCTGAGAATCCACCGTTGCGTTTGGTGCTCGGTAAGTACGCATACAGCAAGTTCCGTCAGAAGATTGAGTCGCTGACTGCTGAGTTAGATGCTTGGGAGGCGGTAGCAGCAAATACTGATTTTGAGACAGAAGGGAGGAGGACCGAAGAAAGAACTCGAAAGTTTTGAACTTAAAAGTGGTCAAAATTGGGAGTGTTCTACATACAATTAGATGAACGAATTTGCAAAACTTTCGATTTGCAAATTCGTTCACGCATCAGAAGTCATCTAAATACATCTGAATGAACATAATCAAAAAACCGTTAGAAATTAAGGAGAAAAATGATGAGTAATAATGTTTCAAAAATAGCACTTGTGACTGGCGCAAACAAAGGTTTGGGATTCGAGATTAGCAAACAACTGGCAAAACAAGAAATACAAGTTATCCTCGGCGCGAGGGATATTGCGAAAGGGCAGGAAGCCGCTGACAAATTGAAACAGCAGGGATTAGATGTTTACCCCCTGACTCTAGATATAAACAACGTCGAAAGTATTCAAAGTGCAGTCAATACGATTAAAGAGAAATTCGGCACACTACACATTTTGGTGAATAACGCAGGTGTCATGCTTGACTGGACAACCTCCGTGTTTGATATTACCTTGGACACACTGACTCAAACGCTGCAAACCAATCTTTATGGTGCTTTCCAGCTTTGTCAACTTTGTATTCCACTGATGAAAGCATCAGGCTACGGTCGCATCGTTAACATGTCTAGCACCCTCGGCTCGCTGACGGATATGAGCGATCCAAACTCCCACTATGATGGCGTACAGAGTCCATCCTATCGATTATCGAAAACGGCTCTGAATGCGGTTACGGCTCTATTTGCCAGAGAGTTACGAGGCACAAATATTCTGATCAACTCTGCTTGCCCTGGCTGGGTTCAGACTGATATGGGTAGTGAAGCAGCACCTCTAAGTATTGAGCAAGGCGCGGATACTCCTGTCTGGCTTGCTACGTTACCGGATGGTGGACCTAATGGTGGTTTCTTCAATAGTCGAAAACCTGTCGCTTGGTAATGCTTACTCACAAGACGAGTGTAAGATAAGTAATGCAATTTCTGTCGCATATCAAACTATGCCATGAAGCAACGCAACGCTCGTTCCGGAAGCAGATAAGAAGTTAAACCAATTAACGTCAAGAGCTTTAAGCAGTTACGATTTGGGTCAGATGCTTCAAGATACAAAGTACATCATATAACTCATTTCCAGGATTACGCACTTCAAACATCTTAGAGGTTCCATATTGAATAACTTCACCCTTAACTAATTTGATAAAAATGAAACTTCCGCCTGTAGTAATCATACCGAAGCTAGGTCTATCTGGGTCAGGATTACCTAACATATAAGCCAAAAGTTGCGCGAGTCCTTTTTCAATAGAATACTCTGCTTGTTTAGACTCAATAATCATAGCCCATAGTTGGTCTTTGAGTACTAAAGTATCTATTTTCCCCTTGATGATTACTCCTTCGTCTTCATCCGTAATGTCAATTTGTTCTTCAGCTTTGATATAAAAAGGTGTTAAACAAAAATCTCCAATAAAAAGTATTGGGTCAACAATAGCTATTCTGACAACACTTTCTAGTAAAGGTGAATAATTTAAAAGGTTAAAATAACCCGCTTTTACTTTATCTAAAAGTTGTTTATCTAAATCTGTAATTTCTGGTAAATCATCTTGCCATTCGCGGAAAAATTGGTCATCTAATACTAATTTGATACCGTAGTTATTAATTAAGTAGCGCAAGTCAATATCTTTAGCTTGTTTTGTCTGGGTCATGATTGTGTAAGCTATCTATTACTAATCTACGGTATACAAATATAAATGAAGTACACAATAATCCTTACAAGGTGTAACCTTTCAGGGGGGTGCCGCAGAGCCCTGCCGTCAAAAGAAAAGTTTTGGTGTGAGCGCAAAAAATAGTAACTAAAATGCAGAAGCGATTATCCTTTTATAGAGTTGGGTAAATTATTTAATTAAAGATTTTCATAAAAGCTGATCTCAATCTATAGCAATCCTAAATCATTTGTAAAATTCTCTCCTCTCTCCTTTCTTGGCGCTCTTGGCGTCTTCTCTGCGAGACGCTGCGCGAAGGCGGTTAATAATTTTACGACTCAAATAGGACTGCTATAGGAAAAATTGATCTGATGATTGTACACGCATTCCGGATTAATGTCATCAAATGCTAATCACAGACGGTATTGTTCTCTAACAGTTTTAGGTGATGCCACTAGTAGTTGAAGGCGATCGCTCTATTACCAATGCTGTTTACCTCCTTGTTCAGGAAGGCTGGAAAAACTGATTTTTACGTTCGTTTCTAAAAGTTTGTGGTTTACTGATAATAATTCCCCTCCACGCTCTAGTATACTCTCTTGAAAAATAGTTCTTATGTACTAAACGTATCTGTTTCTTGAGGGTGTGACAGTTGTGGGTGCGCGTGGGTGGGTTAACAAGAAACCTCAAAACTACCGTGTCAATAGCGTTTGAGATGCGCTTACCCTGACTCCCCCTGCTCTTTGAACAGCCTGCCTTAACGAATAAATTTCTTAACCAAGCAGTATTGGGTTGAGGGGATCAGCGAGATCTGGACATCGCTAACCGAACCGTATTGGAAGTTGTGAGGGTAGTTCACCAAGGTGGAGATCGCGACTGACACCCGATTGCTTAAAAACTTAGTTGATTAACATAAGTTAACATTAATGAGTGTGCTTACTCAGTCTAGATAGTGACATTAACTCATGACGACTGTTCTCAAATCCGAAACCCCAACGAGTCGATTGTTTTCCAACCTTGAACTTGATGGAAACAAGCTAAACCATCAACCGGGTAGTGTTTTAGGAAGTACTGCTCTTGTAGCTGGCACAACGGTTGGTGCTGGAATTCTGGCGCTGCCTGCTGTTACATTCCCCTCTGGCGTTGTACCATCCACAGCCTTACTGATTGCTGTATGGATTTACACCTTAATTTCGGGTTTCTTGGTTGCACAGGTGACTTTAAACACAATGAGTTCTGTGGGTCTGCCGAGTTTAGGTTTGTTAGTCATCATTGAAAGTACTCTAGGAAAGCTGGCTGCAAGAATTGCTGGTGGGGCATATCTGTTTTTGCACTATGCCATGCTTGTAGCATATATTTCTCAAGGAGGAAGTATTCTTGTATCGGCTGTGGAAAAAATGTGGGGTGTACACAATGTTTTACCTGCATGGGTAGGAACAACGGCGTTCACTCTCTTATTCGGTGGCATTATGTATCTGGGGCGAGACAGGTTTATTGCGAAATTAAACAACGCGTTTGTCGCGATCGTCATTGCTTCATTCATCGGACTGTTATTTCTAGGCTCGACTCAAGTTCAGCCTTCCCAATTGTCTTTTCAGAACTGGAGTGCGCTTCCTGCTGCCGTTTCAGTAATGTTTGTGGCTCTATTTTTCCACACAATTATTCCAGTGATTACAGTTCAGCTTGAAGGAGACATCCGCAAAATTCGTCAATCCATTGTCATTGGTTCTGGTATTCCCTTAATCATGTTCCTGGCATGGAATGCTGTGATTTTGGGAAGTGTGAGTCCCGATCTGATACAGGGCCTTTCTACAGGCAAAACAGTTTTCGATCCATTGCAAACTCTACGTGACGGCGGCGCAGGAGAATGGTTAGGTGTCCTCGTATCCGTTTTCTCAGAGTTTGCGCTCGTCACATCATTTATTGGATTTGTCTACGGTTTGCTGGATTTCTTTAGAGATATTTCCCCAGTTTCCGCAAAAGAACCTTTAAATCGTCTACCATTATACTCACTCATTCTTTTCCCTCCTCTGAGTCTGTCAACACTAAATCCCAGCATCTTCTTTGCTGCTTTAGATTACGCCGGGACGTTCAGTATTTCAGTTTTAGGGGGCATTATCCCAGCCGTGATCTCTTGGAAACAAAGTCAAGAGCAGGAACACTTAAATAGTAAGACTCAATCGCTTGTCCCTGGTGGTAAAATAACACTGATTATCATGATTAGTGTGGCATTAATCATCATGATGAGACAAGTTATATATATTTCTGGATTGACCTAGAGTTGCTCATGAATCAAGTTGATTTAGCTTTTACAACTGCATTAGAACAGGCACAGTTGATCCGTAGTCGAAAAGTGTCACCGTTAGAGTTAGTAGAAGTATATCTAGAACGTATTCAGCGATTGAATCCTCAACTAGGAAGTTATTTTACGGTGACGGCAGAGCAGGCGATCGCAGATGCCAAAGCCAAAACAGAAATGCTTCCAAACGCTTCCGAACTCCCACCGTTTTTCGGAGTACCGATTTCAATTAAAGACCTCAATAAACTTGCTGGTATTCCTTGTACCTACGGAAATTCTGCATTATTAAACAATATTCCCGATCATGACGATGGGGTAACTTCCCGGATTAAGCAGGCTGGATTTATTATTTTGGGCAAGACGGCGACTTCAGAAATTGGTTCTTTTCCTTACACAGAACCTACGGTATTTCCCCCAGCTAGAAATCCTTGGAATTTAGAATTCACTCCCGGCGGTTCGAGTGGAGGTGCAGCTGCGGCAGTGGCAGCAGGATTGTGCGCGATCGCCCAAGGTTCTGATGGTGGCGGTTCAATTCGCGGTCCTGCCGCTTGTTGTGGTTTGGTAGGAATCAAACCATCGCGGGGACGGGTATCACATGCGCCAGTAGGCGATAGCTTGAGTGGGATTGCGACGAATGGTCCCATAGCACGTACAGTTGCCGATGCAGCTGCTCTTCTAGATATCATGTCTGGCTATATTACAGGAGACCCTTACTGGTTGCCAGATCCAAACCCTTCATTCATGACTGCTACAAAGCAAAAACCAGAGAGTTTGCGGATTGCCTTTTCAACTAACATTCCTCCTATGGGGGAAGTAGATGCAAGCTGTCAGCAAGGCGTTTTGCAAACAGTTCAATTATTACAAGAACTTGGTCACATTGTAGAGCAAAAATGCCCGGACTTTACTGAGTTGGTGGAACCGTTCCAAATGGTTTGGCAATCCAGCATTAGTGTGTCAGGACTTCCAGCTGAAGCTTTGCAGCCAATGAACCGCTGGCTGTTGGCAAGAACGGGTTCTGCTGGTGAGTACCTCCGGGCAGTTTCCAAAATGCAAGCAGTTTCGCGACAAATAGTTGCATTTTTTGACAATGTGGATGTTTTGGTATTGCCAGTTTACATGCATTCGCCCATCCGTGTTGGAGAATGGGCGCACTTGAGTCCCGAAGAGACATTCCAAAATATTATTCATTGGGTTGCACCCTGTCCGCCAGCTAATGCAACTGGACAACCAGCGATCGCACTTCCTGTAGGTTTTGACAGCAACAATTTACCTATAAGCGTGCAGTTAGTAGGAAAACCCGCAGCAGAAGCTACTTTGATTAGCTTAGCAGCGCAATTAGAAGCCGCTAAACCCTGGATTCAATATCGTCCTTCGCAGAGTCTTGAGTCCTAAGTACTGAGTCGTGCGTAGAATCGAAGAGTTTTACCAAAAGGACCATTGGTATTTGTACTCTTCACTTCATATTTTTATTTAAAGCAGACGATAAACGGTGGAATTTGTTCTCCCAACTTTTGGATAGAAATCTCATGGCTCGCTTGGCTGCTGACTCTCGACTCCTTTACTTTCATAAATTTTTCAAGAAGTTATGGCAATCGTTACAAATAATTAGTAGATTTTTAGATAAGCTGGAAGCGCGGATCTGAGGAGCGAAGTCAGCTTTATGCACTGGTTATTGTCTGGGTCTTTAAGCGTAGAAAAATTGACGGTTAGGATTGCAGATTTGCCAGCGTCCTTAGAAGGAACGACGCTGGTGCAATTGTCAGATTTGCATTACGATGGTAAACGGCTATCAGAACAAATGTTAGAAAAAGCGATCGCATTCTGCAACCAAGCCGAACCAGATCTTATTTTACTAACAGGCGATTACGTAACTGACGATCCTTCACCAATTCACGAATTAGTACTCCGACTCAAACACCTGCAAAGTCGCGTTGGTATCTATGCCGTACTTGGCAATCATGATATATACTACAGTCGTTCTAAAGCAGAAATTACATCTGCACTCACAGGAATTGGAATTAATGTTCTTTGGAATGAAATCGCCTACCCATTAGGAAAAGAATTGCCAATTGTCGGATTGGCTGATTATTGGTCTCGAGAATTCAATCCCAAAGATGTGATGCATCAGTTAGATCCTGCAACACCCTGCATCGTCTTATCCCACAACCCGGATACTGCCGATATATTGCAAAAATGGCGGGTCGATTTGCAATTGTCAGGTCATACCCACGGCGGTCAAATAGTGATTCCAGGAATTGGACCTATCGTTGTCTATTATAAAAAAGTTCTGTATAAACTTCCCAAAAAACTGCGACGATGGATACCACTTTTACGAGGAGACTGTTCTAAAGTCGTACGACACTGGGAATGGTTTCAAGGGCTTCATAAAGTTGCAAACAACCAACTTTATGTCAATCGCGGTTTAGGAACTTATGCACCAGGACGTTTATTTTGCCCACCAGAAGTTACTGTAATTACATTACAACGCCAAGAGTAATTGCTGAATGCTTACCTGAAAACTTAACCGCTAAAAACTACGATAGAGTGCAGATCAGTAGCTTTCAGCGGTTTATTATACAAGTATGTGAAAATCAGTGATTTGGTTAATTAACTAAGGTAGACAAGATTCGCAACCTATTAACTTCTAGTTATACATCCTTCATTGCTGCTAGGTAGGTATGCACTTTGAGCTATGTATTCAATATCCTCCAAAACAACTTTGTGAATTATAGGGAAACAACATCATTATAGAGGATGGAACAACCCAGAAGAGATTGCGAGATTATTAGAGCGGGAGGCACAGGCTCTAACAAAAAATTTTTCTGAAGAACTTTCTTATTTGCGCCTGTTTATAAATTAGCATTGCTTTTGCCGAGATTAGACCCTATATTAACCAAACTTTATTTACATTTAACTTTTGTAAAAAACTTACAATTATTGTCATAAAATTAGTATATTATACTTAACTCATCATGTCTTTAGATAAAGTAACGTCTTCAAGCATGAAGGCTTGCAAACCTATCATTAGTACATGGAGTGTAGAAATCAAGCAACCTAAAATAGACAAAAAGCTTACTGTATAAGTCTTTTAACTTTACTCTTATTGAAAGGGCAATAAGGTCACGATCTTATCTCCGTTGCCACTAGCAAGCGTCTTACCATCTGGGCTAAAAGCAACGCAGTAAATTGGACCTTCATTGACTGTGAAACTACGAAGTTCCTTGCCTGTCTCTACCTGCCAAAGCTTGATCATCTTGTCTTTACTGCCACTAGCAATGAACCGTCCATCTGGGCTGAAAGCAACAGCACAAACTTGATCGGTATGTCCTGTAAGAGTCCGAAGTTCTTTGCCACCTGAGAGTTGCCAAATCTTAATAATCTTGTCTGCACTACCACTAGCAATCAATTGCCCATCTGGACTGAAGCTGACAGAATTAATGCCGCCAAAAAAATCAGAATACCCCCTTAGAGTAAGGAATTTATCTTCAGCTAAATACCAAATTTTGATAGTTTTATCATTTTCGGCACCACCACTTGCTAAAATTTTGCCGTCACGGTTGAATGCTACGCATAAAACCTCGTCTGCGTGCCCTGGAAGAGTATAAATCTCTTTATGTGTCTCTATTGACCAAAGCTTGATAGTCTTATCTTTACTGCCACTGGCTAATGTCTTTCCATCCGGGCTAAACGCTACAGAGTAAATTTTGTCTTTATGCCCTGTGAAGGTACGAATTTCCTTTCCCATCGCCACATCCCACAACTTTACAGTTTTGTCATCACTACCACTGGCTAAAGTCTTAGCATCTGGGCTAAATGCTACTGAATTAACTCCCCCAAATACGTCCGATTCTCCGTGTCCCTTGAGAGTGAAAGATTCTTTGCTAACCAAATGCCAAATTTTAATAGTTTTATCATCGCTACCACTGGCTAAAGTTTGTCTGTTTGGACTAAAGGCAATGGACATCACCTTGCCTGAATGTCCTTTAAAAGAGTTGATTGATATCGAGTTCTGCTTTGTTGGCTGAGATATTGGTGCGGGA
>CALMVQ010000361.1 GCA_937873135.1 uncultured Scytonema sp.
TTAATTATGGGGATTCTCTTTTTACTTTTTACTTTTTACTTTTTACTTTTTAAATAGGATTTTAGTTGAATAGTCACTGACATATTTGGTAATTGGGAATTGGGCCTGACGAGCGCATTTGAGATGCCCCATGCCCTATTCCCATTAACCATTCTTGTCTGTACTAGAATGTTTTTGTTTGTGATTATTTTGAGTATTGGGGTTAGCTGGTTGAGCAAACGGTTGTTTGGTAATGTTGTCTGCAGCTTGCTTAAACAAGGGTTCTAATTTATCACGCCAGTATTGAATATTGGGTAATTTTTCTGGATGGTCTTTATAAGCAGCAACTTTATCCCATTTTCCTTGAGCAAGGGCTGTATTGGTGTCATTGAAGAGTGATTCTGCTTTCTTCCAGTCTTTCTGCCACTCGGCAATCATTTCCGGGCCATCTTTAACGCCATTTGCAGGAGAAGCAACAGATTTAAGGAGGGCGATCGCACCTGGTAAATCTCCTGATTCATATTTCTTCCTTGCTTGTTGCATGAGTGGGGTGGCGTTATCATCTGAAGTTTTTGGCAACGATTTCTCTGACGCTTCAGTGGTGGCGGGTTTTGGCTTGGGAATTGGGCGTTCGGCAATTAAGGCGTTATCATCGACTATTCTCAGCGCAATGCCTTTGTCTCTCAAGCAAGAAGACCATTCTTCATTATTTTTAATTGCATAGTCGTGCGCCCAACCCGAACGTCCAGACTCAAGTTTGACTTGTACCCAACCGCGTTTTGTCCGTTTACCTGTCACCTCAAACTTCTTTTGATCGTTCACGGTTTGCATGATGGTGTCAGAACCGATCGCACTAGGTTCTGAACGGATGTTAGAGCCTACCACCATAGCTACGCAGTTTTGTTCTGCGGGAATATCTTTACTGGCAAAATAGGAACCGACATTTTGAGCGTTCTTAACAACAGTTGGAGCTGCAATTGCCGCACCAGAGGCCAAACCGACTAAGATTAACAGTTGTAAGATATCGAGTCTTCCGGAAACTTTATCCGCGTTTTTGGTTACAGATATTGGGACTGGAAGAGCAGGATTTGCTGGTGCTAGTGCGATCGTTCTTTGCCGAGACTGAGGGGATGGGGATTGAATTGCTAGGAACCCTGGATTTGAAGGATATTCTTGCGGCGCGGTTCGTGAAGAAAATGACTCCAACGCTTGTAAGACCTCTGATACACTTTGGTAGCGATCTTTGAAGTGATAATGTACCATTTTGGTCAACACAGTTGCCAATTCTTTGCTTACTGATACTAAATGCTGCCAAAGAATTTCACCTGTTTGGGGATCTTCTTGCAAATCAATTGGCGACACACCTGTCAAGGCTTGAATAGCAATGATACCTAGAGCATAGAGATCACTATTAGGGCGGGGTTTGCCATGCCCTTGTTCCGTAGGCATATATCCCGGTGTGCCAATAGCTACCGTTCCTGTGTGATAGCCGACGGGGGTGAACATTAATGCTTTTTCTGGATGTCCTGCAACCACTCGCAATTGTTTAACAGCCCCAAAGTCTACCAAAACCAACTGATTGTCTGAGGTGCGGCGAATGATGTTATCTGGCTTGATATCGCGGTGAATTACACCTTGACGATGGACAAAGAGCAGGATGCCCAGAACTTCGTGCAACATTTGAACAACCTGGCTTTCACTCCAGCTTTGATGGGCAAGCAGTTCTTCGCTTAGAGGATGTCCCTCAATAAATTCTTGTACTAAGTAAAATTCCTGGTTTTCATCAAAGTAAGCCAAAAGCCTGGGAATCTGGTCGTGGTTACCCAGTTTTTCGAGAGTTTCGGCTTCATTATGGAAAAGGCGCTTAGCGGTGTCAAACACTTTCTGTTCGGAGTTGGCAGGTTTGAGGTGCTTGACAACGCAAATAGGATTTCCTGGTCGTTTGGTATCTTGGGCAATATAGGTTTGACCGAATCCTCCTGTAGCAAGGACCTTGATAACTTGATAACGATAGTCTAGCAGCTTGCCGATCATATTCACTTCCCCTTTCACACCAATTTCTAAAGGTGATACTAAATATCTCCAAATATTCCTGACTAAAATCCGCTATCTTGAGAAAAGATTTAGACGTAAAATAGAGTTTTTTAATAAAAACATTATTTTGTCAAGCGATATCGAGCTATGAAAAGCCCATGCCACCTAAGATAGCCAACCCAGTTATATGGCAGCAGGCTGAACTCCTCATGCAACCTGCTTTCATTCGTCTTGTCGATAATATTCGCAAGCAACTCGATGTTTCTTCTTGGAAGGGAACTTACCAGGATATATTAATTTGGCCCTCTGAGGCGACTCAGGAAACTAAAGCAGTCGTGACGAAGCTTCTAGAAGAACTTGAAGCTGCAACACCGGAACAAGCTTTGGAAATTAGAGAAACTCTTTCGCGTCTCCCAGTGCCCCATCCAGGATATCATTTGTGCTTGCAGCGTCAAGAGCAAACTGTCAGCATTGATTTATGGGAATTGTGCTATCAGGTGTGTTTCATTAACTACGATCCAGAAACAGAAGAAGTTAGTATTGATACTAGTCTGATAGACGAAACGAGTGATGTCGATTGGCAACAGTTGGATGCGAAAGCAAAAGATGTGGTGGAGCAGGTGTTTGCCAATTTGCCTTCTGTGAGGTGAATAGGGTGAAACTTTGAGGTCAAAGAAAGCGTCAATATACACATTCAGCTTGAGATAATAAGATAGTTTGGTTATTCAGCTTAAGTACTTGAGACAATTAAAGTAAGACTCCAAATTATAAATATCGGATTACAATATGATGTCCAACTATCAATTGCCACAGTTTCAAATGCGCCGTTTGGCATTAGCCTTGTTGCTACCAGCTGCACTTTTGTGCGAGATCGCTTCTCCTACTCAAGTACAACCTGCAGTCGCACAATCATCTGGGCAGGGTCAGCCCCTCTATCTCAATGCTCAAGTGCAAGAGTATAATGCCAAAACCCAAGTCGCAACGTCTCGTGGCAATGTACAAATGTCATATCCGGCTCGCGGGATTCAGGCAACAGCCGCCCAAGCACAGTACTTTACCAAGGAACGCCGCATTGTTTTTAGCGGTAACGTTTATATTTTGCAAAAGGGTGGCAACAGTATCAAAGCTGATGTTGTGACGTATTTAATTGATGAAGGGCGATTTGTTGCTGCACCTCAAGCTAATCGTCAGGTAGAATCTACGTACATTGTTAACGATACTAATCCTGATAGTCAATCGGCTGCACCAGTTCAAAAAAAATCACGCTCAAAGTGATGACGGTAGCTATTTTATCTGAGGGGTTTGAGATACACTGATTCAGGAAAAATTTAAAAGCCAAAATAGAAAAAAACGGCGACGACTGTCCCCAAATTTGTTTGTGGAGTTTGAGTCAAATAATTGTACGATTCCATGCCTCTAAATTGATGCTTTGATGGTAATCGGAAATCAAAAATATAAAATCACTCAGGCTCACAAAAGGCATAATTATAGTGAAAATTGTCTTACAGAATATTCACAAATCCTACGGCAAGCGAGTCATTGTCAATCGTGTTAACATTTCCGTTGCTCAAGGTGAAATTGTCGGTTTACTAGGTCCAAATGGCGCTGGTAAAACGACAACTTTTTACATTGCTACAGGTTTGGAAAGACCGGAACGAGGAGCAGTTTTGCTGGATAATAAAGATATTACAACACTACCAATGCATAAAAGGGCACGACTGGGCATTGGTTATCTGGCTCAGGAACCTAGTGTTTTTCGCTCCTTGAGCGTGCGTGATAATATTCTTTTGGTACTCGAGCAAACTCATGTGCCTAACTGGCAGTGGGCAAAAAGAACGGATAACTTATTGCGAGAGTTCCGTTTGGAAAAAGTGGCTAATAGTAAAGGAATTCAACTTTCTGGTGGAGAAAGACGTCGTACAGAATTAGCAAGGGCTTTAGCGTCGGGAATTGAAGGACCGAAATTTTTATTTTTAGATGAACCATTTGCTGGAGTAGATCCCATAGCAGTTGCAGAAATTCAGCAAATTGTGGCACGACTGCGCGATCGCAATATGGGCATTCTGATCACAGATCACAATTTCCGTGAAACTCTTGCTATAACAGATCGAGGCTATATCATGCGCGAAGGGCAAATCCTTGCTTCTGGAGCTGCTGAGGAACTTTATAGCAATCCCCTCGTCCGACAATATTACTTGGGCGACAACTTCCAACTCTAAATTTGATTTGGTCGGATCTCTTGAGTTTTTGCTAGTAAATATAAATTATTTATCACTCGGTTTTGTAAGGATACATCCGTCAGGAGTAGGGGCAGGTTTTACAGATTGATTTTCCAGCCGATAAGTTAATCAGCAAAACCTGCCCGTACAGGAGTCAGAATTTATGAGGAATATATCATTGTTGGTATATTCATTTCATCAAATACTCTCGGTTTAGGAAACTATTCTGACGAATTGATTCAGGCGAATGTATTCTTACAAGTTTTGACGATTGTAAAAGAACTTTTTCCCTGTTAAGTCTCAGTTAGTTTGATTAAATTATAATACTAAGTATAATATAAATACTTAGCTATGTTGGGGTTGTGGATTCGGAAATATTCATAGCGTATGGCGACAACGAAGAAGCTCAAGTCATCTTTCTACACTCTTAATTCGCTGCTACCTTTTTCAATCATGGATCGCTACCTAGCCAAGGAATTGCTACCAGTATTTTTCTTTGGTGTTGGCGCTTTTTCTTCTCTTGGGGTAACAGTTGACGCTGTATTTGACTTGATCCGAAAGATTGTCGGCTCTGGGCTATCGATCAACATTGCCATAAATGTTTTTTTATTAAAACTGCCATACTTCATTGTTTTATCCTTTCCGATGTCCACGTTGCTGGCAACTTTGATGACATACAGTCGTCTCTCTAGTGACAGCGAACTGATTGCTTTACGTGGCTGTGGAGTGAGTGTCTATCGTATGGTGCTGACTGGTGTGTTGTTAAGTTTTGCTGTTACAGGGCTCACATTTGTGTTTAACGAGCAAGTTGTACCAGCTGCAAATTACCAAGCAAATACGACTCTGGAGAAAGCATTAAAGTCGGATAAGCCACCTGTTATGAAACAGGACAACTTCCTCTATCCGGAAACGCGGGAAGTAAAGCTACCAGATGGTAGTACGCAAAGGATTCTGACACACTTATATTATGCTGATCAGTTTGATGGTAAGCAGTTTAAAGGGTTAACAATTATAGATCGTTCTCAGAAAGGTTTGAATCAAATTGTCGCCGCAGCAATAGGGGAATGGAATCCATCGAAAAACATCTGGGATATTTACAACGGCACAATCTATTTAGTTGCTCCCAATGGTTCTTATCGCGACATTGTCAGGTTTGAACACCAACAACTCAAATTACCCCGCACCGCATTTACTCTGGCTCAAAAAACCCGCGACTCTGGTGATATGAATATTGTTCAAGCACTAGAACAGTTGGAAGTGATTCGCTTGAGCGGAGATGAGCAAAAAATTCGTAAACTTGAAGTCAGAATTCAACAAAAATTTGCTATCCCATTTGTGAGTGTCGTTTTTGGCTTGGTCGGTTCAGCAATGGGAACTATACCACAGCGTACAGGGCGAGCTACGAGTTTTGGTATTAGTATTATAGTTATTTTTACTTACTATTTATTTTACTTTGTAACTGGTGCAATGGGAGAGGCTGGTATCCTTTCTCCCATAGTGGCAGCTTGGTCTGCTAACGTAGTTGGGTTGGGAATCGGTCTATTTTTATTAGTCCGGTTATCACAAAGGTAATATAAAGTAAAAAGTAAAAAGTAAAAAGTAAGAGGAATCAAATCGGTTTAAAGCCCCCAATGCGCGTTATGGAAAAGAAAATAAAGATTTGTTTCAAGACACATAACGTTCATATTCAAGGCGTCCAAATTAAATCGGAACAATTGATGGGAATTCTCTTTTAACTTTTAACTTTTAACTTTTAACTTTTAACTTTTTACTTTTCAACCATGACTCCCTAATCTTCAAAATAGATGCGACATTCAGGAGAGTCTGGATTTGCTGTACAGTATTCTTCAAAGGACGCTTTGGCTGACACCATTGGCTCAGCTTTTTGATGGGCTGCTTGAGCCTGAACTTCTTCCACCTCATCCCAAGCAGCGGCACATTCATGAGAAACAGCACCGTGAACGGCACAAACACCACGAGCTTCCTCAATGGCTTTGTAAATTTTCTGCTCGAACAGATGCACTAGCGGACTTTCTACAAAATCACTCTTTGTGAGGATGTCGGTAATGGAAATGATGCCTAACAAATCGCCATGAATGACAGGTGCTCTGCGGATACTAGTATTAGCAAATAACCTTGCTACGTGTTCTACGCTTAGCTTGGGATCGACGACAATGCAAGGCTTGGTCATAATTTCGTAAATCCGGACTTGCTTGGGGTCTTTTCCATAAGCTGTTACTTTGTAGACAATATCTGTCTCGGTGATAATGCCATAGGCGTCATTTTCATGAGCGCGTTCCACAACTAAAGCCCGGAGTTTTTTGTCCTTCATCAGTTGCACCGCGATCGCGACAGTTGCCGAACCGCGAATGGTCACTACCTCCTTGGTCATGATATCTTCAGCTTTCATCATTACGCCAACCTCCTATTTAATGGAGTGGATTTCTTGCCCAATCACAACTATAGTATCTGCTTACCCGAAAGGTTGGGGTTGGCTTTTTTGAAATCATCTAAGAATTTTTCTTAGGATATGGCAGGTACCAAAAATGTCTCATAACTGCAAAGCTGAGTATTTTTCCAGGTTGACGAGAGCCTCGAAGGACTTTTAGACGGAGAAAGCGCCCAGTTAAAAGACGGGTAATTCCTTTGAGACGAGCCTGCAACCTGACAGCGAGAAACTTTAATTGTCCGCCTGATGGGGCAACAGCATAAAGGGGCATAAAGGCAAGTTTACCGTACAGAACATCAGCCCGATGAGTTCTACTTAAATTATTCTGATGGTGTTCTGGATTAGGTAACCCTCCATGTTCGCCATAGTTTCGCCAAGAAATATAGTTCTTTAGCTTTTTGTTCCGTAGAAACGAATCAATATTGGAGTCCCAACTTGAGTAAGTCGTGGCTCCTTGTTTTTCTGTAATTTCTCTTGCTAAATCAAGTAAGTGGAAAGCGCCTAGCTTCGTTATAATATACGCGACTGTTGAAACTGAGAACCCTTCAGCATAGCCATCAGAGCTAACGTTATACACCTGTGACGCGCAAGTGTAAAGCCAGCTCAGCCCAACATCACTTTGATTGAGATTAAAAGGTAGAGGAAGTCGCCCAAAACCAACCACGGGAACAAAATCGGCTTCAATAATCAGAGTCGGTTGAACTTCTTTTGTGGCTTTCTCCCAAGCGCATTGATGGTTCATCAGACAAAGATAACTCCGAGAAAAATTCTGAAATTCCGGTTTGGCTTTTTGTCTGAGGACTTCGCATGTAAAGCCTTCTCTACTCAAGACGGATTCCAGCGAAGAAGTGGATTCTTTATGAGCAATAACAAATACTCTGCCAATGCAGTCAACAAGGTGATTATTTCTGGTAGGCTCAATTTGAAAGATCATTCGATTTGCGATGCGCGGATTTTAGATTTTGGATTTACAAGAGCCGATGAATCACCGAAGCTTGTGCCACTACGGAATAAACGGTCATATAAGTAAAACTTTTTGCTCTTTGTACTAAGAGACTGATAATTATCTTAGTATTCTCTAAGTTGTGAAGGTTACGACGATTAATAGTTAACAGTTAACTGATAAAGTAAGTAGTAGATTGTTGTGTTAGTTCTGGGATGAAAGGGTCCCTCATGGATACAACGTTATATTTATAATTAGGAGCTACATTTATACAGTTCCCTAAAATCGGTGAAAAGTAACATTTTCACTTCAAAAAGTTATTAATTAATTTGGCTGTACCTATAAACAAGAGAGCCAATACTGCTTGGATAAGCCGACAAACACGCGTGCAGAACGCGACTCTAATCAATTGGGTGTGGGAAAATTATTATTCTCGTTGAATCAAATGTGTCTTGACGCGACATGTAGCGTCAAGACACGTAGGAGTGATTTCTCCCAACAACTTTTCAGCAAGCAGTAGGAAGATAAAGTCTCAGGGTGAGCGCGATCGCGCACTATAGCGGTCCTAAATGAGTTGTGAAAATTATTTGTGGAATGAACCGCCAAGACGCCTTCGCGCAGCGTCTCCCCTTGGGAGAAGAACGCCAAGAAAAGAAAGAGAGAGGATTTTACGCTCTGATGCGCGGATTGCTATATATAGATTTTTTGACAGCGAAGTTAGTTAAAAAGGTAGAAAAACTGTGTGGGATGAGTCTGAAAAATCTAAAATAGATATTAAATTAAGGAAAAAGGACAACTCTTTCATCAACAACTGTTCTTAAAGTCTGACTTTCAGTAAAGCATAGTGGGTTTGTTACCAGTGCTAAAACACGATTACATGCTAGTTTCCCAGAACCAACTGATTGATTCTGATGCTCCACTACAGTTGTTACTTTTTGTCGATGGACGTCCCAAGTCCAAACAACAGAAGCAGCAAATTCTCTCGTACTTAAAAGAATTACAGGCTGAGTACCAGTTTGAACTTCAAATTATTGATGTTGAGCAACAACCTTATTTAGCGGAACATTTTAAACTAGTAGCAACACCTGCTTTAATTAAAATCCATCCCGAACCTAGACAGGTATTAGCTGGTAGTAATATTATTGCTCAATTAAAAAACTGGTGGCCTCGTTGGCTATCTGCTGTAGACGCATACATAGCAATACAGAGTGGCTTGCACGAAAATGTTGAAGACAATGGTCGGCTCAGTAAGTCTAAATCTTCCATTCGCTCAGTGGATGTTTCTACCGAACTTATAAAACTCTCGGATGAAGTTTTTCGACTGAGACAGGAAAAAGAAAAACTTCAAGAACAACTCAAGTTTAAAGACAGAGCGATCGCCATGTTGGCTCACGATCTCCGTAATCCACTGACAGCAATAGCGATCGCTATGGAAACTCTACAATCCAATTACAATGTGGCAAAAGGTGAGTTTGATCGGCGTCTGACATCTACCATAACGGTAAATTTATTCAAACAAGCTCGTAGCCAAACTAAGGTTATGGATCGAATGATCGCTGACCTGTTGCTGGTGGGTCACGGTAGTGATAAGGAAATTCCGATTCAACCGCAAAAAATGGAACTAGGCAAACTTTGTCTGGATCTAGTGGAGGAATTGCGCGATCAATACACTGCTAAATCTCTTAACATAGAACAAGACATTCCTAAAGATCTTCCCTGTGTTTATGGAGATCCAGAACGTATCCGTCAAGTGCTGGTGAACTTGTTGGACAATGCAATTAAATACACACCTAGTGGTGGAACTATCAGTATTTCTGGACTTCACCGCACTACCCAAAAAGTTCAATTCAGTATTAGCGATACAGGGCCTGGTATTCCTGAAGAAAACCGCGAGCGTATTTTTGAGAATCACTTTCGCTTGAAACGCGATGAAGCTACACAAGGCTATGGTATTGGTCTGTGTTTATGTCAACGTGTCATCCGGGCGCACTACGGTCAAATTTGGGTGGACTCTAGCTCCAATAATGGAGCTAGAGTCCACTTTACGTTGCCAGTTTATCCCAGTTAGCTGTTAGCTAATCACAAGTTTAATTTTTTACGCTTTCTTTTAAAGCTGCAATAATTTTCTTGTTTGCTTCAGGAAAAGTAAACTGCTGGAGTTCGTCTAGACTTACAGTACGAATTTCATCACATTCCAGTGGTTGTGGAATACCAGAAAGGTGGCGACAATGATGCACTATCAGAGTGACATGTAGGTGGGTATAGATGTGGTCAATGGTAATTAAATGCGACCCTACTTCAATCTCTATTCCCAGTTCTTCTTCTATCTCACGTTTGATACACTCTTCAACGGTTTCACCAAGCTCTATTTTGCCTCCTGGAAATTCCCACAAACCCCCCATCACTCCTTTCGGAAGACGGCGATCAATGAGAATTTCTCCTTTTTCGTTCCAAATGACGGCAACACCAATAATTTTATGTACTAGATGGGTTTCTTGCATGGGGGATTTAGGAGTGCTGAGTGCTGAGGAGCCAGCGCCGTGCTTTGGTTCCCAAAGTTGAGGCGACTGGCGTTGCTGAGTAACCCCATAGATAAATCTAGGGGATTGAAGAACTGTAACTTAATCCCTACCCACCTCGACTCATTACCGAACAAGGCAAAATAATAAATGAGAGGAGGCTTAAACGCGAAAATAATTATTTTCCCGAATCAACTTTCTATACTATTGCTTTCGGTATTTTGTAGAGTTGTTTCAAAATTCATTCTCTGCTCGGCGTTCCGTAAAAAATAGCCACTCACCATTGCGTTCGCAAGAAGGCGACCGAAGTTTTCTCTACTCGTAGTAATGGTGACATCAAAGTGTTCTCTAGGCAAGTTTCCCAACAAACCCATAATATTCCGTTCCATCACCTGAAAGACTTCGGGAGAAGTAGGTTTGGATAACTGGGTGACGATTTCCGGACTTAAAGATTTAATGTACTGCCACAATACATTGCTGGGTTCTGACTCACTATTAAAAAATTCAGAGACACGATTTGATTGGTTACTCACTTTTCGCCTCCTTGATCACCAGATACACAGTTTAAGTCACTTGAACCGAAACTCTATGTTTTGAATGCTCACTCCATGCACGAGTCACTCCTAACTCTATTCCTAACGCTGTCTTAGCTGGCTAAATATTCATTAATATCAGCTTTAGACTTGCGGAGTTTGGCTAAGGCTTCTCGTTCTATCTGTCTTACTCTTTCGCGGCTGATATTCAGAATTTCACCTATTTTGGCAAGGGTGAGTGCTTGCCCATCAATCAAACCAAAGCGTAAAGAGATAATTTCCCTCTGCTGCTTTGTTAGTTCCCCCATTAAGCTCTCTAAATCATATGATAAGGAAGATTGTGTGACGTAATCTTCTGGGGAAGCTCCTGGATCTTCCAACATTTCTCCAAGTTCAGTATCGTAGTTATCACCCAAGCGCAAATCTAAGGATAAAGGCAAACGTGCTTTTTCCATGTACTCTCTCACCTGGCTTGTCGTCAATTCTAATTCTTGAGCTAATTCAGAAGCTGTAGGGGCACGTCCCAGTTTTTGGGATAGTTGGCGTTGTGCCTTTTTAATCTTGTTTAACTTCTCTATAATATGAATAGGTAGGCGTATAGTTCGACCTTTTTCAGCTATAGCACGAGTAATTGCTTGACGAATCCACCAATAGGCATAAGTAGAAAACCGATAACCTTTAGTAGGATCGAATTTTTCTACGCCTCGTTGCATTCCAATGCTGCCTTCTTGAATCAAGTCAAGTAAATCGACGTTGCGCTTGATATATTTTTTAGCAATTGACACCACAAGCCGCAAATTGGCTTCTACCATCTTGCGTTTGGCAATCTCTCCATGAGCGATCGCTCTAGTTAACTCATCTGGTTCTAGCTCTGTCGCTTTCGCCCATTCTTCTAAAGTTGGTTGACAACCTAATTGCATTGCCAGTGACTCCTGCTGTTGCTGCAGGACAGTTGCGCGTTGCACTTGTTTCCCATAAAAAATTTCTTCCTCGTGGGTTAATAGTGGCACGCGACCAATTTCACGCAGGTAATTCCGCACGAGGTCAGTAGCTATCTGAGCGGTCTTCATGGTACTACTCTTTAATAATGATTCATTAACTATATAGATGCCTGTTCAATGCTGTTTAACCAACAATTTTGCCAACACTAAGTGTACCTTAGAGCTTGCACTTCAACCAACCTTGCGGCTAATTGTCAGCAAATTTGACTTGTCAGTGCTAGAAGCTCTCATTATTCTGGCTTTTTTCCAACAACCTATAATAAAAAGATATAAATTTATTATTTGAGTAAGATAGATTATTATCTATTGTAACATTTCTGAGAATTATTTGACTACCTAGTAAGGTAGAGTTTTATAATTTTCTCATTCTTTAAAGACTGAAAATAGCCGCAACGCCGAGGGAGTGTAAGATATGACAACGATTTTCCTGACTTTTCCGGAATAACCCGGAGATATTGTGTATAATAAAATAGAAATTGTTAACACAATATGTCATTTTTGCCTCTCTTGTCTCCTGTACAGAGGCTCCGCTACCTCGAGTCTGTACAGGAGATCCTTCGCTACTCCCGACTAGCAGTGTAATCTTGGATAACTCTGACATCCAAGGTTGTATTTTGTAGGGAACGGATGGCAGAGACGGTAGCTTTTGCTCCAGCAATGGTAGTAAAAATGGGGATTTTGTAAGTCAAAGCAGTACGACGAATAAGTCTACCCTCAGTTTGGGCTTCTTCTCCAGAAGGGGTATTGATAATCAGGTGAATTTTGTGGTTTTTGATTGCATCTAGGACGTGAGGACGACCTTCGTGTAGTTTTAGTACTAACTCAATATCTAATCCATGATCTAGGAGAACGCGACGCGTACCATCGGTTGCCATAACAGAAAAGCCCAAAGCGATAAATTCTTTAACAACAGGGACTGCTGCTGCTTTATCGCGATCGCTCATTGACACAAACACAGTGCCGGAAAGAGGTATATGCTCACCCGCAGCCATTTCCGCTTTAGCAAAGGCACGTCCAAAATCGCTGTCAATGCCCATAACCTCGCCAGTAGAGCGCATTTCCGGTCCTAGTATCGTATCTGTACCGGGGAATTTATTAAACGGCAATACAGCTTCTTTCACCGCAATGTGCGATGGAATAATTTCTTGGGTAAAGTTTAATTCTTCTAGAGTTTTCCCTGACATAATCAAGGATGCGAGTTTCGCCAAGGGCACACCGATAGCTTTAGACACAAACGGTACAGTCCGAGAAGCGCGGGGATTAGCTTCCAAAATATAAACTTGGGTAGCAGATGTAACAGATGCCATTGTAAATTCTGTAGACGACTCATCAGTCATATTCGTTGCTTGATCCGTAGCCAAACCCACAACAGCAAACTGAATGTTCATTAGTCCTATCACCTTCAGCGCCTTTGCCAGTTGCACTGTCCAAGTCCGAATTTGATCGAGAACTATTGGTGGTAAGGAAATTGTGGGTATTGAACATGCTGAGTCTCCAGAATGAATTCCGGCTTGTTCAATGTGTTCCATAATGCCACCAATTGTTACCTGTCCTGTATGATCGGCGATCGCATCCACATCCACTTCGATCGCATTTTCCAAAAACTTATCGATTAAAATCGGATGTTCCGGTTCCACCTGTACCGCAAAAGTCATGTAGCGTTCCAACTCCGTGTCGGAATAGACGATTTCCATCGCCCGTCCTCCCAATACATAGCTGGGACGCACAACTACCGGATAACCAATGCGTTGAGCCACAATCAACGCATCCTCATAACTCCGGGCAATACCATTCGCAGGTTGAGTTATATTTAATTGTTTGAGAATCTTCTCAAATTTTTCCCTGTCTTCTGCCATGTCGATTGACTCAGGCGAAGTTCCCCAAATTTTGGGTATTGAGGATTGGCTGCTCCCATTACCTATTCTCGATGAATCATCACCAACTTTATTTAGATACGATTGTAATGGAACCGCCAATTTAAGTGGTGTTTGTCCGCCAAACTGAATAATGATTCCGACTGGATGTTCCGCTTCAATGATGTTCAGCACATCTTCTTTCGTTAACGGCTCAAAGTAGAGGCGATCCGAGGTATCGTAATCTGTTGAGACTGTCTCTGGATTGGAATTAACCATAATTGTCTCATACCCTGCCTCTTTCAGAACATAGGCGGCGTGACAGCAACAATAGTCAAACTCAATTCCCTGTCCGATGCGGTTAGGCCCACCTCCCAAAATCATCACCTTGGGTTTTGTGGTGGGGATGATTTCTGTCTCTTCTTCATACGTGGAGTAGTGGTAAGGGGTAAACGCCTCGAATTCGGCAGCACATGTATCCACTGTTTTGTAGACTGGGATGACGCCTAGTTGTTGACGATATTGCCGGACTTCATCTTCACTCGTTTTGTTTGCAAAGGCAATTTGGCGATCGCTAAAGCCCTGACGCTTCACATCATACATGTCCTCTTTTGTCAAGCTTTGTAAAGGAGTTCGTTTCAGAAATTTCTCCACCTCCAGCAGTTGCTGCATTTTATCTAAAAACCACGGATCGATACCTGTGAGCTCGTAGATTTCCTCAAGACTCATGCCGTGCTGCATCGCATGACGTACAGAGAAAATTCGTTCGGGATTGGGTGTGCGCAATTGCGCACGAATTTGTTCGCCACTCGGTAATTTTTCTTTAATATCGCAACCCCAACCAGCACGCCCAGTTTCTAAAGAGCGCAGTGCTTTTTGGAAAGACTCATTGAAAGTCCGCCCAATAGCCATAGCTTCGCCCACTGACTTCATTTGGGTTGTCAGCACTGGTTCGGCATTGGGGAACTTCTCAAAGGCGAAGCGGGGAACTTTTGTCACCACATAATCAATTGTCGGCTCAAAGGAGGCTGGTGTTTTCTTGGTGATGTCATTTTTAATTTCGTCTAAGGTATAGCCAACAGCAAGCTTTGCCGCCATTTTAGCAATGGGGAAACCAGTTGCTTTGGAAGCCAAAGCCGAACTGCGGGAAACACGGGGGTTCATCTCGATGACAATCGTGTCCCCGTTTACGGGATTGACGGCAAATTGGATATTAGAACCGCCAGTTTCCACGCCAATCTCGCGGATAATTTTAATTGCCATATCCCGCAGCCGCTGGTACTCTTTATCTGTAAGAGTTTGAGCTGGAGCGACGGTAATTGAATCTCCTGTATGGATACCCATCGGATCGAGGTTTTCGATTGAGCAGATAATCACGACGTTATCTGCCAAGTCTCGCATCACTTCCAGTTCGTATTCTTTCCAACCAATTAAGGATTGATCGATCAAAATTTGCGATACGGGACTGGCATCTATACCCACTTGTGCCATTTCTGCAAATTCTTCTTCATTGTAAGCAATGCCACCCCCAGTACCACCCATAGTAAAAGCCGGACGAATAATTAGAGGGTAGGTGCCAATAGCCAGAGCAATCTGTTTTGATTCCTCTAATGATGAAGCTGTGCCGCT
Organism: uncultured Scytonema sp.; assembly: GCA_937873135.1. Classification (GTDB taxonomy): domain Bacteria; phylum Cyanobacteriota; class Cyanobacteriia; order Cyanobacteriales; family Nostocaceae; genus Rhizonema. Next base: position 15,160 of record CALMVQ010000361.1, read on the forward strand.
AGGACAAATGTTCACCCCGATCTTTGACATTGCTTCGTTAAACAATTTCCTGTCTTCGGCTTTCTCAATGGCTGGTAATTTAGCACCAATTAACTCGACATCGTACTTTGACAACACCCCATTTTTCGATAAAGCCACGGCGAGGTTGAGGGCAGTTTGTCCGCCCATTGTTGGTAGTAGGGCGTCGGGGCGTTCTTTAGCGATCACCTTTTCGACCAATTCTGGTGTTAGTGGTTCAATATATGTGCGATCGGCTGTTTCCGGATCTGTCATAATTGTGGCAGGGTTGGAGTTTACTAACACCACTTCATAGCCTTCTTCTCGCAACGCTTTACAGGCTTGGGTGCCAGAATAGTCAAACTCGCACGCTTGTCCAATTACTATTGGACCAGACCCTAGTAGCAAAATCTTCCTGATATCATCACGGCGGGGCATAGTCTTTGCCTTGGAGTACGAGAGTATAAGTCCTGATTATTTTAACTCCCTCACAGCAAAAGTCCTCACAAGCCCACGAAGATGTAACTGACGACTGTTGGCACATCAATCTGCGACTGCGTGGGAGAAAGCGCGTCCCCGTTCAGATATATCCTACTCCCAACAGGGGTGTAAGATTACCTATCTTCTGGATCTTCAAATTGCACCCAGTATATATTTAAATATCATTTACTTTCCTAATTTGTTGTGCTTGTGCTTCTAAACCCTTTAAAGATTGCATCAATTTTACTCGTTTATTAGGGTCTGTTTCTTTATGGATTAATTGGCGAAGCTGATGCATTTTTAGATGTTGTCGATTAGGAAGCTTTAACTCACCTTCTTTAACAATGACTCCAGTTATTTCACGCGGTTTGTTGCCAACATAATGCTTTTCCTTTTCCCTGTTATCGTGTAGTCCACAACGATGAAACTGCTTCTCAACTTGCCAAATCAACCCACTTGGTATGTGTGTACCCGAAATTGTCACATCATCCATGTAGACAGTTAAGTACTTACACAAAAATATTTATACATTTCGTGAAATAATTGTCCTAGGAAA
>CALMVQ010000362.1:0-70290 GCA_937873135.1 uncultured Scytonema sp.
CCCTTGATTCACTTTTTCCGAGTTTATTCGGTAGGTGCAAGATATAAGCTAACCCAATAAAACTCAATTTCTACCTGTTTAAGAGATTTTTTCTTACGTCGAACTCAAATTAAGTGCATAAATTGATTTCACTGAAACCTATAAGGATATAGATAAAGGGTTTTAGTTTGAGCCGTTGCTTGGCATTACACGCTCCTGTCTTCTAAATTTATTAAAATTACGTGGCTTAAGTCTGAACCTCAGTTTTGAAAATGCTATCACCATTCAAAAACGGAATTAGTATCATATGAGTTTCAATACTACTTGGTTGAGAAAATAAAGTAGAATGGAACCCTTGAAATATTGTGGTCTCTGATGACCAAAAAGGGCTTAAATGAGCTGTATTGCAAGTTCATTGACTACTATAAACTCACCCTTAAGAAATAATGTGTGCAGATCCAGTTTCCTTCATTACTCCTATTCACGCACATTTCGTTTACCTTATCAATGCGTAAGTTTTAGATATGATTAGTCAAGTTTCAGAAAAAAAGATGCATTCGATCAGGTGGCAGCTTGCAGTCGGCTGGTTGATATTAATATTCTCATTATTCTACGATCCAATTTCACCTTGGTTGACATATCCTAGTCATCTCATCAGTCCATTTCATCTTCATCCGGAGAAATACCTTGATCCCACAAATTGCGTCAAAGTACAGGGAATATGTCTAACACAACAGCCTTATGCTCTGGGAGCACGCATCTTCTGGGCAATGATAGTGCCCATCAGTATTATAATTTTGCTGGTGTTTGGTCATGAATTTTGGCGGCGGGTTTGTCCATTGTATTTTTTCTCCCAAATTCCAAGAGCATTAGGCATCCAACGCCAGCGTAAAATTGTGAACCCAAGCACGGGTAACATCCGTTATGAATTGGTAGGTATTGAGAAAAAATCTTGGTTGGGACGCAATTACTTATACTTGCAATTTGGTTTACTCTACTTAGGTTTCAATATCCGAATCCTGTTTGTGAATAGCGATCGCCTAGCGCTGGGCGTTTTCCTGCTATTGACAATCGCTTCTGCCATAGCTGTGGGTTTTCTGTTTAAGGGGAGAAGCTGGTGTCAGTACTTTTGCCCAATGGCACCTGTACAAATGTTTTACACAGGTCCACGAGGCTTACTCGGAAGCGACGCTCACCTGAAATCAGCACAAAGTATCACCCAGTCTACCTGTAGGACAGTTGATAGTTCAGGCAAACAAAAGAGTGCTTGTGTCAGTTGTCAATCTCATTGTATCGACATTGACGCAGAGCGCTCTTACTGGGAGGGCATAACCAGAGCAGACCAAAAGCTAGTTTTCTACGGTTACTTTGGTCTGATGTTAGGATTTTATTTCTTCTACTTTTTGTACTCTGGCAACTGGGAATACTATTTCTCAGGCGCATGGACTCATGAATCCGGACAGTTACACACTCTCTTCAACCCAGGATTTTACATCTTTTCACGCCCAATTCCCATCCCCAAATTAGTTGCAGCTCCGCTAACTCTAGCTGTTTTTACTGCTGCTAGCTATTTTGGCTTTGAGCTACTAGAAAAAGCTTATAAAGCTTATCTGCAACGCCAAAACAAATACATCAACTCAGAACAGGTTCTGCACGTCTTATTTGTCTCATGTACCTTTATATCTTTCAATGTCTTTTTTTTGTTTGGCGGTCGCCCTAATCTCAACTTACTACCAAACTGGGCGATCCTAATCTTCAATGCGTTGGTTGCGCTCTTCAGTGGTACATGGCTGTATCAGAGCCTAGAACGGAGCAAAGAGCGTTATTTCCGTGAAAGTCTAGTAAGTAGTTTGCGTCGGCAGTTGAACAAGCTAGCACTAGACTGGTCAAACTTGTTAGAAGGTCGCTCACTGCAAGACTTGCTACCAGATGAAGTGTATGTTTTGGGAAAGGTACTGCCTAATTTTCACTCTTCAGATAGAGTACAAGTTTATAAAGGAGTTTTGCTTGAAACCTTAGAAAAGGGAAATATCCACTCTGCGGAAAGCTTGTTTGTTCTTAACGATATGCGTCACCAATTGAAAGTCACGGACTCAGAGCATGACTCTATTTTGGAGGAACTTGGGGTGGAAGATGTTAGCCTACTCGATCCACAAGTTCAACTCAACCGCGAAAACAAGTTGCGGCTTGATAGCTATCAACGTGCCATAGAGTTGCTGTTGTTGAAATCGCTAGAAAGTGGTATACCCCAGACAGAAATCCTCAATGTCAAGCAAAAGGAAATTCTCACATTGAAAGAGGAATATGCCATTACCATAAATGAACATCAGCAACTCTTAGCTTCCATGTTTTATCAAGACGCTTCAGTGCATAAGATAGCTGAAAGCCTCTTAGCGCAGCTGTATTCTTTGGTTATGGGCGAGCGAATGCTGTGCGCCTTAATGCCCAACCCGCGAGCATCTGTTTGTCTTTTGCTACAACTCACTTTACAGCAGAAGGAAAAACTCATAACTGCTCAGTTACTAGGTGTTCTCGAAATGTTGGGAGATTCTCCTGACGCTTTTAAGATTGCAGGTTCAATTAGCTCTGTTGCGCCAAATGCGATCGCACAAATTCTAGACTCCAAGGAGGAGTACTCAAAATGGCAAAAGTGTTTAGATCCTAGAGTTATCAGTTCATTACAACAAATACAAGACCAGTTAACTCAGCCTGTGTTATCATCAACACAGGTTGAGTATGCTACCATGACTCGTGAGGCAATAATCGATCTCCTGTTCCTCCTCTTACAAGACAATGATCCCCTAGTGCAAGCTGCCAGTCTTTATGCTCTGCATCAGTTATATCCTTTTATCGGCTTTCAGCAAGCAAGTCAACTACTAGACGTTAGACCCAATAAAAATTGGCTCTTATACAAAACAGCTCAAAGAATTGTTAGCCAGAATCAGCATCAAAATCAGCCTGTTTATGTACCCACCCTGATTACTCAAGTCAAAGCAATAAAATCTACAAAACGGCTAGTTTTTCAGCAGATCACAATTCGAGTCGGACGAGGAGATGAGAACGATATCGTGATTTCGGATGATCGCATTGATCCGCAACACGCTATTTTTTCTTTGGATGAACAAGGAGTTATTGTTCAAGATTTGGGAAGCAATAAAGGTTTACGCATTGGCCACGATTATATTCGGAATCAGCATAAGCAACTGAACCCGATCGATATTGTTCGCTTTAGCAGTGGAGATGACTTACTCATTCTTGTACAGTGGAAAATGCAACCCTTGCAAAAAGCGAAAATCAGAGGATGTTTAAGAAGCTTAGAAGCTGATGTCATACATGAACTTCTTGCATAACCTACTGGAGTTTAGACTAAAAGTCGGTACTCACTCCCATAACAGTTCAAATGTACTAAAAGGCGAAACTTGAGTATAGGTATAAAAAAACGAAGGGGAGACTGTGGTTGTTGCAGGCATCCTGGCAACGTTCGCCATAACTCCGGCACGGATGGTCGAGCGCTCCTCATGTGCGTTGAGCGCTACTGGGGTGTGCACACCATCCACTGCTCTCGGAGGAAAACATGCTTGCTTATTCAGGGGCGATCGCAATTAGGTAGTCAAAACTCTGGGTTGAGTAGCAAAACATGTTTATTCAGGGGCGATGGCAGGCGGATGGTTAAAACTCCAGTAAAAAAGAAAAAGCGGTCAGCCATGTTGAACTGATCGCAAATTGGTCAATGCTGATAAAAGGAAAAAAGTACCAGTTTGACTATGACATTAGATAAGCGTAAAACTTTTCCGTTCTGGTGTGTATACGCTCCTGGGTAAAGCCAAAGAGTAACTGCTCACCGCAATCGAGCTTGACTAATGAAAATGGTGTATATTGACTACTATGACCCCAACTGCCAAGCTATTAACCGACCCACAATTCGCCAGCACCGAAATGATTGAGATGGCAACTGCGGTGTTGACAATAGGGGAGTGGCTAGTCAAACAACAGCAACAATTGAAGAGCGCACAACAGCAGTTGGAAGAACAACAAAGGCAAATCGAGGCACTACAGAAGGAGAATGAGCAGTTAAAGGACTCGCTGCAAAAGTTGAAAAATCGTTCGTCTGAGAATAGTTCAGTTACTCCTTGTGCGGATTTAGTCAAGAAACCCAGCGACAAGAGCAAGCGTACTAGAGGCAAAAAACGTGGTCCAAGGTATGACCATCCAGGCAAAACACGCAACGGATTTGGAGAACCAGACCGAGTAGAAAAGCTAGAACTCAACAGTTGTCCTGTTTGTGGTGCAGAGGTTGATGTCGTGGAAGATGCGCCCAAAAAAGTTATCAAGTGGTAGAGTTGGTAGACCAACCTGTAGAAATTAGGGAATACCACCGAGATCAGTATCAGTGTCCAGAGTGTGGATGGTCTGGTTATGCTCCAATGCCACTAGGAGTAAAAGAAGGATTTAGCTACGGCGTTTGTCTGTGTAGTATAATTGGTTGGCTCGGATATGGTGGTAATCTGACTTGGCGCAAGCAAAAATACTTTATCGAACATGCTTTGGGTATCCCCATCTCCCAAGGAAGTCTGGCAAAAATGCAGCGCTGGTTTAGCGAAAGCCTAAAACCCAGCTACGAGCAATGGCTAGCCTATGTAAAACAGCCAGGAGTCAGATGTGTTGATGAAACAACATACTTCTTCCTGGCTTAAATGCAATACCCGTGAATGAAATCAATCGGAGCCAGAAACCCTGGTTATATAAGGGATACAAGTTTTAGGTTCCGACGGCAATTATTAAACCACACAACTGGTTCTATTGGAGACTGGGGCGATCGCGCCATCATTATTAAGGACTAGCTCAACCAGCCCAATACCATTCTTGACTGACAGTCAGACAGACTGGTGAGGAGCGCTCTCTCACGTTGATTTAATACGAATGAGTTTGAAGCCAAGTTGCAATCGAAGGTGTTTTACTTACTATTGAATGTAGCGCATTAAGTTTTGGATATGGCTTAAGCAGTTCTTTTGGGGGTCGGAATGGTCCATAAGGCTCTGGTATGTAATACCATGTAGATGGAGTCGTCCAAAGTTTTGCAGTTTCATCCAATGTACATAGAATATCAAGCACTGCTAAGTCAGCCCATGTTAGTGATGGACCAACAAGAAATGGAGAGCCAGTGTTGCTTCCAATCAGGAACTCAAACCTTCTAAAGTGCATGGGCACAGTTACGGCGAAGTACTCATTGAGCCGCTCCACTATCACCGACACATCCCTCATTTCCATGATTAATCGGTCATTCTGTACAATGCGGTCAACATAGCATCCATACAAAAGGTCTAGCAGGTCTCTCCATGCATCAACTACCATGTCCGATATGGCAGCTTGCACACTATCTGATGGGTACAATCCAGCTTCTTTTGCAGCATACCGAGCGATGGCGCATGATTGACCTATTATGGTGTCACCAACTTCAAGAGTAGGTAACTGGTCGAAGGGGAGTTCCCCACTGTCCCTTTCCCGTGCATATTCTTGGAACGATATTGTTCTATCTTCAAATAGAACACTACCATAAATGAAGATGAGGCGTGGAAGTTCAGCTCTGCCCTTCCCATCATCAAAATATCGTAAGATTGGACGCGAATTTGTCATTGTTAGCAATGATGTAATAGGATGTCTGAAAAGTCGGCAATTGAGTAAAAAAAGCTCTCAGGGAATAAGCTGTTAATTAAGTAAACACAACAGCACTACTGAGAGACATGGGTAAATTATACTCCACCAACCTGACCCAAGACCAATGGGAACTGATTGAACCTTTAATTCCAGCACCATTACCTGGTGGTCGCCCAAGAGAAGCGAAGATGTGTTCGGTACTTAACGCCATTTTTTATGTTCTGTACGAAGGGTGTCGATGGCGTGCATTACCAAGTGACTTTCCTAACTGGCAAACAGTTTATACTTACTTTCGTAATTGGCGACTTGATGGAACTTGGGTAAGAATACATGACAGATTACAGGAATGAATGGACGAGAGTGGCAAAAAACTCTTTTCTTCTCTACAAAATTCACGCGATACGGCTTAAGCCGTGGCCAAGGGCATCGCATCTAAGAAATATTTGAGCAACTTACATTTGAACAGGTAATTTCTGTTTCTTCTTACAACTTTATATTGGAAGCCCTATTCTATGCAGCTTCACATTAAATCAGTATTAAATCAATTGCTATTTTTAAGCACCCTTTTTTTTATCCCAGAGGAAGTCAAATTTTCAATATTTGATTTATTTGTTTTTCTAATTCCTCAAATTAGTGATCGCTCTTGAAGAAAAAAAATTGGCTTAATGATTTAATCCCTTGGTGATTTTGTGGGCATTTATATCTTATGTTTTAGATGTAGACAAAATTGTCAAACATCTACTAATTACGGGTTTTCAAAGTTAGAAATAGACCAATGAGACACAAAAATATTCCCACCAAATTCACTTTAGAAATGTCTTCTTTTAGTAAAATATTTCCAAGGGGAATAAGAACAACAGTTGCAGCAACTGTGGAGAAGACTCCGGCAATACTTATCTTCCACCCAGTTCGATAAACTAGTAAAAAACCTAGTTCGACAATAACCAAAGTAATCCCTAAACATGAGGGCAATAGTAATACATCTTTGATAGAAGAAATCTCTACAGAAATGAGGAAGCAAATAGAAGTACAAATTAGAGCAGCCACAAAGTAAGCTATAGCCAAAATGAGAAATGGACTGATTGAGGTCGGTTGCAGCTTCTGAGCTAGCTGGTATAAGACGACTCCCAGAACAGTTATAAACATGGAGTAGATAAATCCAGGCAATGTTTGAACCCTGCTTTGTTTGTATTTTTCTAGAGGAGGTACGACCAAGATAAAGCGTAAGAATTCAGGAGTCAGAATAGTTAAAGAATCAGGCGAACATTTGATGAATTGAATATATCATTATTGGTATATTCCTTACAAATTTTGAATTCTGATTTTTAGGTGCTAAATTCTTACGATAAAGCTTCAAATGAAACTATAGCATTTTTTTCAGTCAAATCTTCATGTACACAGATTGCAGACATAGTTGGATAATTTATAGGTTTGTGCTATTAATCGACTCAAACAATTTCGCCGCATCGCCACTCAAGACGAAAAGCTTGGTGTAAATTACACAGCAATGTTAACGATCGCCTCCATTGTGTTGTGGTTATAGTTTCAAAACACGCCCTAGTGTTGGTAGCAGATAAATCGAACGAAATTACTGCAATTAAGCGCGTTATTAGAATTATTAGACATTGCCGGATGTATTATTACAATTGATGCAATGGGTACGCAAACATGAAGCTCGCGCCTTGGAAGCTTCCCCCGGCAGACTTCACGGCGATTGCATCTCAAATATTTAATGCCAAGGCAGATTATGTGTTAGCACTTGAAGGTAGTCACCCGACACTTCATGCACAAGTTAAAGACTGGTTTGAGCAACGTTTGCTTCTGGGTTTTGAAGGGATTACCAATAGTTACGACAACCGAGTCGAAAAAGGTCCAAATCGTATCGAAAAGCGCCAAATTTGGTGTGTTCCCCTCTCTCAACTACTACCTCTACATAATCAAGATTATTGGGTTGGGCTTAAATGTGTAGTTATGGTTGTGCGGGTGCGACATTTGTGGAATAAAACAACCCGCGAAGTGCAATTTTATCTAACTAGTTTAGAATGCGATGCTCGCTTTCTTAGGACAAGTCATCCGCTTCCACTGGGGCGTTGAGAATGGTTTGCATCTTCGTTTGGACGTTACGTTTCATGAAGATGCGTGCCCTTGTCCGTACTGGTCATGCTCCACAAAATTTGTCGTTGCTGCGTCGAATTGCACTTAACGCTTTACCTTGTTGCAATCGCTGAGAGCGTAGTAATCGTCAAAAATCAAATCGCGCCACTATGGATAACAATTATATGTTAACGATTCTTGCCGCTTGTTTATCTCATCATGATGATGCTTCAAAACCTTCTTGTCAATAGGGTTTGAAATGCGCTTACCCTGTTCATTCAAGAGGTAAAAGCACACCTACTTACCCCCCAAGCTGTTGTTGAATGTTGAGTACCTGTTGAGATGCTATGATTATAGCTGACAGCTGAGACTCGCTCAATCCGTTATTGGCAGCCTTTATAATCATCCTGGCTAGTTGCTCTGGCGTTAAGTTTTTGATGCTAATTGCCATTTCCGCGATCGCTGTATCCGATGTGTGATAGGAAATAGCAACTTGATTTTCGATGCTTGTTAGTGCCTGTATGGTGTCGTGATGATGTATATCTTCATTATTAGTTGCAATCTGCTTGTTTTCAAACGCTATAAAAGGCAGTGATTCTTCTGATAATAGCCATCGCGTCTCTGTCTGTGCTTTTTTTTCAGTCAAATCTTCTTGTCTAGACAAAAACGCCGAAGCTTCATAATGTGTAGGTTCTATAACCTTAACTGCTTCGTCAGATTTAAGCTTTGTTGTTTTTCTGTGTTGAGAGACAATTACCTTAGCCTTAGTATAGCTGATGTTCTCGCCATTAGAAGCGCGTTCTAGGACTTCAACTCTTGCCTCTTTAGGTGTAGAAGGGGCAGCGATTAGATAGAGAGTTGAAGCAGTGATATTTAGATGTGTAAAATTTACGCATTTGAACTGGTCTGCAACCTGCATAAATTTAGTTGCGGCTGATATACTCCAATTAAACTCAAATTCAAGCCAATTTCTGAAGTTTCCATGTCCTAGATGCTGCTTCACCTCAATTAGCTTCTGTCCAATATCGACAATATCTTGAGAATTACGGCGCATTAGCGTCTTAATTTCGTTGGTCCGCTGTTGAACAACTCTTCGCGTTTGGGCTTCTAAAAGACCATATTCAAAGTTTAGAGTTTGCTGAGTTGACAACTGGTCTAACAGTGCGGATGGTAAATCATCATGATTCATACAGTACTAACTCTGTTTTTTAATGGTGGTAGCATTTTGAGAACTGAAGTTCAGACTCAAGACACATGATTTGATGAAGTTAGAAGACTACAGAAAGTTTAGTCAAGCGACGGCTAAAACTAAAACCTTTCATCTATATCTGGCTCATATCTATCTATGTATAGGTAGTAGTGAAATAAAGTTATTCATTGAGAGCGGTAAAACAACCAAAACTACGTATCAAGTCTTTATCTTTATCTACAGAAACACCTACTTAATAGACAATTCCGGAAATAGTCAAATTCTTACTATCACTACCTGATAAAGTGCGATCGCCCTCTTCGGTAGGTTGGCACAAGAAAACCTAAATATAGGACTACTATTTGATTTTTGAACAGATACGTAGGGTGCCCCCGATCTGAATCCTTACGTTTACAAATAGGCTGTTGCATGGCAAAACCCCAAGTGTCCTAGCAGGAGGACTATCGCTACCGCCCAAAAACGAAATGTTTGCACTGCTTCTCAACGTTAAGGATAAAGGGTGTTTAAACATGAACTGTCCGCATTGTGGCTCCACCCATATCCGTAAAACTGGAATGAAAAGAGGTAGATATAATCACATCTATTGTGATTGTCGTCAGCAATTTATTTAGGATTATGAGCGTTCTAAAACAGAAACCAACGAGAAGACAGCAGGAGTGCCTTCGTATGTATGTCAATGGCATGGGCTTTAAAGGATGTTTTAAAAGTCGAAACGGGTTAAAAATCATGCGAGTCATCGAACCGTAATAGGTATCATCGCAATATAAATAAAAGTCTGTCCTGTTTGTCAGGTGATAAAATTAACCCATCCGTTTTTCAGGACTCCTTTACTTTATGGGGCAACAGTATATACATCAATGAGGATAAGTTAAGGAAAGTTATGGATCTATAGCGCTTTTCATTTGAATCACATACATTATAATAGGGCAAGCGCTCTTACTTAAGAAATTCCAAGTTTCTGGCTTTGCACACCAACCTAGTATCCTTAATTGAGGATTCAAAGCTAAATTTCCTTTTCAATAGGAGAATGCAATGTCTTTTGGCTCTATGCGTTTGTACTGGTTGCAAAGTCTAGGAATTGCGATTGGGAGTGCGATCGCCTTATATACAAATAGCTCGATTGCCCAAATCACTCCAGATCGCACTCTGCCAAATAGTTCCAACGTGAGATTAGAGGGCAACACGAGAATTATTTCCGGCGGAACGACAAGAGGCGCTAATCTGTTCCACAGTTTTTCCGAGTTCTCTGTTCCCAGTGGCTCAACAGCTTTGTTCAATAATGCACTGGATATTCAAAACATTATTAGTCGAGTCACAGGAAAGTCTGCCTCTGAGATTGATGGTTTAATCAAATCTAACGGCACAGCCAATCTGTTTCTGATTAATCCGTCGGGGATTATTTTTGGTAAAGATGCTAGTTTGAACATCGGCGGTTCCTTTGTTGCCACAACAGCCAATGCCATTGGGTTTGGCAATTTTGGATTTTTCAGCGCCTCGAATCCAGAAGCACCTTCACCTTTGTTAACAGTAAATCCAAATGCCTTATTATTCAATCAAATTGCAGTAGCACCGATTCAAAATAACTCAACTGCACCAGCAGGAGTAGATCCTGCTGGATTTAATGCAATAGGTCTACGTGTGCCTGATGGTCATAGTTTGCTACTGATTGGTGGTAATGTCAATATAGATGGCGGGCAACTGAATGCTTATGGTGGTCGAGTTAAGTTAGGAGGATTGGCAGCCCCAGGAACTGTGGGGCTAGATGTGGATGGCAACAATTTGAGTTTGGGCTTTCCTGCTTCTAGTACACGAGCAGATATATCTTTGACTAATAGCGCTGCTGTATATGTAGAAGCGAATGGTGGTGGTAGTATTGCAGTCAATGCTCGCAATTTAGAAGTTTCGGGCGGAAGCCTACTGAGTGCTGGTATTGGGCAACGCTTAGGATCAGTAGGTAGTCAGGCGGGAGATATTATGCTCAATGCCACAGGGGAAATAAAAGTTGTAGGGAGCGGTGTTTTCAATGATGTGGAACCGCAAGCAATCGGCAACGGGGGAAACATTAATATCTCCTCTGGTTCGTTTTCCCTAACTAATGGTTCTCAACTTTCTGCCAGTACCTTTGGACAAGGGAATGGGGGCAGCGTGAAGATTGATGCTACGGGATCTGTGACCGTTGACAACAGCATTGTCAGAAGTAATGTAGGTGAACTTATCATTATATCTGAAGGACTTGGATTCTTATTCCCAGGGGTGGGCAACAGTGGTGGCATTAGCATCGACACTGGATCACTCACCGTTGCTAATTCTTCTGAACTTAATTCCAGCAATGTTTTCGGAATGGGTAGGGCGGGCGATATTACCATCAAAGCCCGCGATTTAGTTCTATTTAATAATGGGTTTGCATTTAGCAGATTGGAAAAAGGAGGGAGAGGTAGGGCTGGCGATATTCACATTACCACAGATGGGTCTGTCTTAGTGACGGGTATCCCTTCAAATGTTGCCGATGAAAATATGGGTCAACTGGTGTCCGCCACTTTTGGAGAGGGGGATGCGGGCAATATAATTATCACAGCTGGTAAGAACGTCTCGTTTGATGGTAGAGGCAGTGATATATTCACTCTTGTGGCTTTCGACAGGGGGGTGGGCAATGCGGGTAACATCATTATCAACAGCAAATCCCTCTCGGTTCTTAATGGTGCTCGATTGACTTCTAACACAGAAAACCAGGGAAATGCAGGCAATATCAATATTACTGCCCACGATACTATTAAAGTGGATGGGATGAGCAATGGTCCTCCCAGTCAAATAGCTACCGGTGTAAACCCTGGAGCTAGGGGTAATGGAGGGTTGATTAATCTCAACACTGAGGCTCTTTCGATCACCAATGGTGCTGTTGTGAATGCTAACAATCGTGGAATTGGTGCGGCTGGTAACGTGGAGGTGAAAGCTGGCTCTATTCGTCTGGACAAAAAAGCCAATATTGGCGCTGATACTACAGCAGGGCAGGGAAATATCAACCTGAACGCTCGTGATTTTTTGCTGTTGCGTCGTGGTAGCACGATTACAACCAGTGCCACTGGCACAGCTACAGGGGGCAATATTACTATTAATACTAACAATCTAGTTGCTATCCCAGAGGAAAATAGTGATATCAGAGCCAATGCACTTGAAAACTTTGGAGGTCGCATAAGCATCAATGCTGTAGGTATCTTTGGTATTCAGTTTCGACAACAAGACACACCATTCAGCGACATTACGGCTAGTTCTGCCCTTGGTCCACAATTCAGTGGTACAGTAACTATTAGCACACCTGAGGTCGATCCTGTTCGGGGATTAGTACAGCTGCCCACGGTTCCAGTAAATATCCCTGGATTAGTTGCCTCTAACTGTGCTACTTTTGACACAGGAGGCAGTAGCTTTACCGTCACCGGGCGCGGTGGACTACCCATCAGTCCTACTGAGCCGTTACAAGATTCAGGTACTCTATCAGCTTGGGTGAGGTTAAAAACACAACCAGAAAACTCAGCCTATACAAATACTCAGCCACAACCAACAGCAATTTCAAATACTACTAAAGTTGCTAAAGCGGCAACTCCAATTGTAGCAGCTACTGGTTGGGTCAAAGATCGTAATGGAAACATACAGTTAGTCGCACAAGTGCCTCAAGTCAATCCTGAGATCCCTTGGCCAACACCTGCAACATGTCCTGTTTCTCAGTAAGGTGTGAATTATGCGAAAACTTCAGATGATTAAGCTTGTAGCTAGTACAAGGAGTCAGAAGTCAGGAGTCAGAAGTCAGGAGAAAAAATACATATATAAACTAGGTTTTACCCTGTTTCTAACTGTCTGGTTATTTCTGTCGCGCTGTGCTAGATTTAGTTTGAGAAATGTCATCTTGTTTACTCTGGCAAGTTTATTAACTATTATCCCCAGCACATTCGCTAAACAACTAGAAAACTCCCCGAGCAAAATTTCCGCCCAAACCATCCAATCCCCAGTTACTACACCACAGCAACTTCTTGAGCAAGGAGAAGCACTTTATCAAGCAGGACGCTTTAGCGAAGCAGCAACTATTCTACAACAAGCTGTCCGTACTTATCAACGAGAAAGTAACAACCTTGCACAAGCCGCTGCACTCGCTAACCTCTCCCTTATCTACCAGCAACTTGACTTGTGGAAAGAAGCCTATGCAGCTATTAACAGTAGCTTGAAGTTACTTGGCTGGGATGATGCAAATCAAAAGTTAAATGTCAACCATCCAAAGTCCGAATTATTGTCAATTCTCGCACAAACTCTCAATATTCAGGGGGGATTGCAACTGGCACAGGGACAAGCTGATGTATCTTTGAAAACATCACAGCAAGCAGAGCAAATTTGGCAGAAATTGGGTGACAGTGCCGGAGTAACGCGCAGCCGAATTAACTCTGCACAAGCTTTACGAGTTTCTGGTTTTGATCGTCGTAGCTTCGCGATCTTGAATGAAGTCTCTCAACAGTTGCTTTCCTCACCTGACTCACTTGTAAAAGTCACGGCTTTGCGTGCTCTTGGAAATACCCAGCAACAATTCGGGTACTTAGAGAACTCCAGAAAAAATTTAAACCTCAGCTTACAAATTGCCCAACGTCTACAAATGGCGCAAGAAATTAGCCTGAGCGAATTGTCTCTTGGTAATACTGCTAGAGCATTAGGTAATATAGAAGATGCTATAACTGATTATAAAAATGCTGCTACAGGGCCAAACCCACTCACCAAAGTACAAGCTCAAATCAATCAGCTCAGCTTACTAATCGAGAACGAACACCTAGCAGAAGCAAAAACATTAATACCCACAATCCAGGCTGAACTCGCTAATTTACCTACAAATCAAGCTGGTATTTATGCCAGGATCAATTTTGCTCGCACTTTAACCAAAATTGGGAGCAAGAAAGACATTGCAGAAATTCTGGCAACCAGTGTTCAACAAGCCAAAACAATAGGCGATCGACGTGCAGAATCCTATGCGCTAGGCAGCTTGGGAGAAGTTTACGAGCAAAACAATCAGTGGCTTGAAGCGCAGGATTTGACGCAGCAAGCATTGTTTCTCGCTCAAAAAATCGATGCCTCAGATATAGCTTATCGTTGGGAGTGGCAGTTAGGACGCTTGCTCAAAGCACGAGGAGATATTCAGTCAGCTATATCTGCTTATGATGCGGCAGTCACAAGGCTTCAGTCTCTTCGCCGCGATTTGGTGGCAGTTAACCGAGAAGTACAGTTTAATTTTCGTGATAGAGTAGAACCCATTTATCGGGAGTCTGTAGAGTTACTTTTACAACAGAAAGGACAAGAAAAGCCCGATTTAGACAAAGTACGTCAGCGAATAGAAGCCTTGCAAGTAGCAGAACTCGACAACTTTTTCCGAGAAGCTTGCTTGAGTAACCAATTTGTGGTAGTAGACAAAGTAGTAGACAGTGACAACCCAAACACTGCTATTTTTTACCCGATTATTCTCGATAACCATTTAGAAGTTATTCTCAAACTTCCCAACCAACAGTTGATGCATAAAACTTTTACAGTCAACCGTCAGGAAGTCGAGCAAGTCATTACAAAAATGCAACAGACGATAGTCGAACCCGACGCTAATCAGAAATTTCAAGTCGTTTCTCAACAGCTTTATAACTGGTTAATTAAACCAGTTGAAGGTGATCTCAAAAAGAGTCAAGTAAATACTCTAGTCTTTATCCCAGACGGGTTGTTGAAAAATATTCCGATGTCTGCATTGTATGATGGCAAAGAGTATTTAGTCCAAAATTACGCTGTAGCTGTTAGCCCTGGACTGCAACTATTTACTCCCAAACCTCTAGCACAGAAAAAATTAAGTGTCCTAGCAGGAGGACTATCGCTACCGCCCAGAAATGAAATGTTTGCACCGCTTCCCAACGTTAAGGTTGAACTGGAATCAATTCAGCAATCGGGTATATCGACAACTACATTATTGGATGAAAAATTTAGAAGTATGACTTTAGAAAAAGCCATCAACGCTCAACCTTTTAAAGTTGTTCACCTGGCAACTCACGGGCAATTTAGCTCTAAAGCGAAAGACACTTTCATCCTAGCAGCCGATGGACGCATCAATGTAAGTGAATTCGATAGTTTGCTCAAAAGTAGAGAGCAAAAACGAACAGAGCCAATTGAATTACTTGTTTTGAGTGCTTGCCAAACAGCAGCAGGAGATAACCGTGCGGCATTGGGATTAGCAGGAGTTGCCCTGCGTGCCGGAGCGCGGAGTACTTTAGCGTCCCTGTGGCAAATTGGCGATAACTCTACAGCCAAGTTTGTTGAGGAATTCTACCACCAGTTAACAGATGGTAAAAGTACGGCAGTAGCTTTACGCGAGGCTCAATTAAAACTGCTCAAAATGAATGAATACAACCGTCCATTGTACTGGGCACCCTACGTCCTAGTTGGTAATTGGTTGTAGTAGGGGCGAACGGCTGAGAGCCCTTACGGCTTGCCCTTACTACTCGCCCCTACTGTTCACCCTTACTGGCGGTTTGGTGAATTTACTAAAGGAGCCATAGCAATATTACCCAAATTGACAGATTGCAATAAACTTTGCCAATCTTCTTGAATAGATGCATCATTAGAATTAGAAAGGCGTATTTGTGCCAGCATAGTTAAAGCGTCAAACCAAATACCTTCTTTCGCATAGATTACAATCTTTTTTTGGGGATCTGCTGCTGCCAATTGCTGCATTACACGAGAATCTAAATTGACTCTTTGAATGTCTCCTTCTACGTACACGGGAACACTTGCTGTCTGTTGGCAGTGGACTTTTAAATACCAGTGATATGTTTTACCTACTTCTAAGGGTGTCACAGTATTAGGGAGAGGAATACCAATGACACCGGGCTTTGGCGGTAGGGCGATCGCATTTCTATAAATATCCTTTCCCATACTATTCTGCACGATAAATTCACTGCTTAGGTTAGCCAAATCTTGAGTGTAGGGAACGTAAAACCAAAATGTTGGTCGTTCAGATGTGGTTGACGCCCCTACAATCCCGATCATTGATTCGTCTGTTTGTTTGCCAACCTTTTGTACCCCTTGCAATGGTACTAAGGCAGTGAGTGCAGTTGAAACCGCAGGACAATTATCTCGGCTACCCATTCCTGCCCTACGCCCAGATATAGGACTTAACTGAGGCGGTATTTTTGGTAAAACAAAAATTGGTCGAGAGGTACTTTGTTGAGATACACCTCCGCTTGCTTGTGCAGGCTGCTTAATAGTTCTTGGTTGTTGAGTTTGGGCTGTTACTTGTGCGGGATGTTGGATGGGGAAGCTCAAAATTAGAGCAATTGTTGAAATCCATTTGATTGACAAGGTACGGTTTCTACTTATGGCTATCTTCATCATCAGGGGGCATTGCATAATCAGGTATGAATAAAGGGTGTTTAAACATCAACTGTCCGCATTGTGGCTCCACACATATCCGTAAAAATCGAATGAAAAGAGGTAAACATAATCACAACAGATGTGATTGTCGTCACTAATTTATTTAGGATTATGAGCGATTTAAAACAGAAAGCAACGAGAAGACAGCAGGAGTGCCTTTGTCTGTATGTCAATGGCATGGATGTTTTAAAAGTCGAAACGGGTTAAAAATCATGCGAGTCGTGGAACCGTAATACGTATCATCGCAATATAAATAAAAGTCTGTCCTGTTTGTCAGGTGATGAACTCAACTCATCCGTTTTTCAGGACTCCTTTACTTTATGGGGCAAGAGTATATACATCAATGAGGATAAGTTAAGGAAAGTTATGGATCTAGTTAAGTTGAATTTGTTTGAGAAGTTACAACATTATCTTTCAAGATTTTTTGCAATTCTTTAACTGCGTTGCTAGTGGAACCGAGTTGTAAAGTGGATTGGGTTGGTTGATTTGAGACGCCGTTTGCATTTTGAATGCCTCTAATTTCTTTGTGTTCTGAATTAAACTTCAATTAGAGGATGAGGCATTTCGGATCGCGAGGGTACTCTTTTAGGATATTTTCAGGAGGAAGTAATTCAGTCATGCTGCTATGCTCCCACACGCTATATCGTGGGATTAAAATAAGGACGCTTTATATAAGTGTGTTAAGCAAAAAAACAATGGATGAAATTATGGAGGAACTTATAGTTGAGTGGCTTAGAAAAATAGAAAGTATTCCGCCTAACATAATTAAAGAGGACTAAAAAGAGGTTACATATATGACTCAAGCCCCACCAAAACTAGTAACCTTTGACGAGTTCATTGCTTGGCATCCAGATAATGTACAAGCTCGATATGAATTGCATAATGGAGTAATTATTGAGATGCCTCCACCCACGGGCGATCATGAAGAAGTTATAGGTTTTTTAGCTGCACAGCTAACACTTGAATTTACGCGGTTACGGCTGCCTTACTTTATACCAAAAACCGCGTTTGTCAGAATGCCTGAAAATAAATCGGGGTATGAACCAGATATAGTGATAATTAATCGCCAGAATCTTGTAAATGAACCATTATGGAAAAAGGAATCAACTCTTACCCAAGGGGCATCAATTCCGTTGGCGGTTGAAGTTGTTAGTGCCAGCTGGCGTGATGATTATGCTCATAAACTTATAGATTATGAAGCTTTGGGTATTCCTGAGTACTGGATTGTGGACTACTTAGCTCTAGGTGGTAGACGGTTCATTGGAAATCCCAAACAACCAACTATCTCGATTTACTCTTTGGTTGAGGATGAATACCAGCTAAATCAGTTTCGATTTAATGACTACATCCAGTCACCCATATTCTCAGAGCTCACCTTAGCTGCTCAACAGATTTTTCAAGCTGGAACTTGACATTGATTGGTATAGCCTTCACACGAGTTTGATAGTGGATATGCCGTAAGTTAATCACCAAGAAGGAGGAAAAATTGATCATCCTTACCCGCAGCGCTCATCCAGATATTTTAGGAAAGAATTAACACCCAGCAGTTGGATGCCATAGGCTACCATGATTGTCCTCAACGCATCATCAGCACGAAAATCATCATCCCCAGTCACAATCATCTCTGCTTCGCCATCAATAGCCGTAGCAAGCACAGGTAAATCTTTGAAATCTCGACAATTAGGAGGAACCGTTTCCAACTCAACCCATATTGCTCGATGCTGCAACTGATATTCAAGGCGGATAGCTTGACTTGCGTCAATTCGTTCTCTTAAGCGGGGGCGATTCCAGACTAGATGGAGTTCTTCCATGAGGGGTTGGCTCATCACCAACTGAAATTTGTCCTCAGTGAATGCTTCTAAAACAGGCAATGTAACTCGCCCTTTCAGTAAAATGCGAATCCAAATGTTAGTGTCGATAAACACCGAATCAGCTTTGTTGCGGCAACGGCGGTTTTTGATGACCCAAACCGCATTGATGAGGACAGCACAAAGCCAGAGTATGGCGAGGTACGGACGAAAACAATAGGGCTGATTGAAGGCGAATTAATCATTGTGGTTATCCACACTGACACCAGAGCAGAAACGGCGGATTATTTCAGCAAGGAGGGCAAGGAAAAATGAGCGAGAAAAATACTATCACAGTTGAACGCCTTTCCGATGGGCGTGTTGTTCAGGTGATGCCTGATGGCTCAAAGCGCCTTTTGCCGGATGAAACCGATTGGGTACGGCTCCGTGCAATGACCGAGTCAGAAATCGAAGCGGCCGCCGTGGAAGACCTTGACAATCCGCCTCTGACTGACGAGGAACTGAAGAAATTCAGGCGCGTTCCTGACCTCAAGGAAATTCGGCAAAAGCTTCACATGACACAGGAGCAGTTCGCAACGAAATTCCATGTTCCTTTGGGCACGTTACGGGATTGGGAGCAAGGGGCTAAATATCCCGATACGGCAACTCGGTCGTATCTCCGTGTTATAGAGAAAGTTTCATCCTTTCTCTTTAGCTTACTTAGCAGCAACAGCTTTGACAAAAAAGGCAGACGGTAAATATCAACCAAAAAATGAAGAACCCTAATCAATTTATATACAGGGTTTATGGAAATGGTATTACAAATGAAAAATGATAAACGAAACTAAGCAACTCTATGCAAACAATCGGCGACACCAGAACGCCATGTAAATTCAAAAAGTTTTCCGTGAAGAATGAATTCACTGTTGGCTCATCGGCAAGATAGTAGATAAAAAAATATTTGTATCATAAAGATATCTCATTCGTTACACTTCTGATGAAGAGTGGCCAAAGAAGTAAGAATTGCTTCTTTCTGATCCTTTAAAAAGCCTTATTAATCGGCTGCAATGTTCTTAGATTACAGACGATTTTTATATGGAATTATATGATAGTGCGTTAAATCCAGTTAACACACTACCAAGTATAGCATTTTGTCCCTGAAGCGAGTTTTACATTCAAAATAAGAATCCTTTGTGGAAAGAGAAGCGCTACTTACAAGAGTTACATCGGCGTTCTGCTGACTACAGTACTTCTGACTCTTCTTGTCCATGATAGTAGTCTTGAACACATTTACTAGTCGCTGCTAGCATTGCGTCGTGACCTTCAGGACTTAGCTGTGGGAACGCTGACCTGACGCTACTGAGATAATTTTTAAAATCGCTGTTACCGGGATTGAATAACTCTTGCCCGATTATGAGTGCAGCATAAGTTTCAGACATCTTAGTGCTAAATCCGTGGTCGGTGAATCCATCGATGATGTAGCGATATAGCCAGTTAGCATCAGGATCGTTTTCAATCAATTTAGAAGCGGCAGCCATGAAGTCATGGTATTCAGTCATTAGGTTTACTCCAATGGTAGTGTTGACTTTGCGAAGTTAACCACTCTTCAGTTAAGCACACAAAACACAGATAAGGTTCCAATTTCATAGAATTATAAACTTTCACTCTTGTTTCTGAGTCAGTTTGGAATTTGGATAAAGAAGCCAAAGAATCTTTCAGTTTACTGTGGTGGAGGATGTTCTCTATTTTTCGGTATTCTTTATCCTAGAAGTTATCGGTTTTCTGTATTCGGTGTGACTTAGCTGCGAGCGCGCTTAGCTTATTGCGGATTATTCTCAGGGTGATTCAAAAAATCACCAAAAGGCTAGGTGTATAAAATCCGCAGGCTTCCCACGCTCAAACAAAAGGGGTGGTTGAATTGGCGATCGCTGAGTTACAAGGGCCGAGGTATTGAAACTATTTTTCTCTGCCAAGATGGTCAAATTCGCGGTCACCTCCAAGGGCAATTATCCCACCAACCCAACGATTCGCTTCGCTCAATATCGTATGATTGAAACCTCCTTTTGCATGGCACTGATACAGAAATTTGCGCTCGGTATTGATTGAAAAAAGTCATTGTTTCCGAAACAGTCACACATGCAATTGTATTTAACTATTGTACCCAAGCATTGGTGGAAGCAAGACTTTCACTGTTTAAGAGTAAAACAAATGACAAAATTCACGCAAAAATCACTCTTGCTCTCGACTACTTGTTTATTAGTTTGTGTGGCAGCAAGCTTGTCTAACCTTTCAATCGCTTTAGCCCAACATCAAACTCAAAATAGCCGTACATCTGGCAACGACACCATTGCCAAGTTTGAGTGCCGGGGTTTCAGTCGTACCATTTTTAACATTACTTTAAAGAAAAACAAAACCTACACTGTTCAATTACGTCCGGCTCAGTCTACAAATTCACCTCAAACCTTCACTGGTGCTAGATATGTTTCTTTCCGTAACGGCTTCCGGTTTCAAACTGGTAAACTGAAAAATCAGTCTATTGTGCGTCAACAGAATAATATCTACTTAGTAGCAACTAAAGATGAGGCTCGAGCGGCGGAAATTGCAGCTGCTGATGGAGCGGCTTTCTGCACGCAACAATAGAAAATTTAAATCGTGACACAGACTCAGCATTCATACCAGGTATCCGAAAGTAGTCGCCTATATGTAGTTCTTGGAAAATGATATTCTTATCATCTTTTTTCTTTAGCTTAGTAGCAACAGCTTATACATAAAGGCAGAGGGCAAAAGGTAAATATCAACCTGAGAGCGCTGAAGCGCAACTACGAGCCTATCTTTTATTAACAAGTAATTAAATGGACATTGACTCTGTGCATTTTAGTTCAAGAATTACACTGTGGCAAAGTAGAGCTACCCCAAGCTTGAGAAATAACTTTTTCAAGACGAGATTTCTCAAGTAATTAACCGGATTTGATATTACTGGTTGATAGTTGGGATCAAGCGCTTGCTCCCAACTATCAACAGAATTCAAAGATTTTATATTTTGATATCAAGACCGCAACTGGCGCTCAAGCACTAAGTGGAAGTGCCGGATACGGGACTCCTGATATCGCGAGAGCGTAACCCCTGACCTAGCGGACGCCTTCAAACCTCGTTGGACACGGCGCAAGTTTGAGCTATCCTGGTCGAGGATTGAACCAAGTGCTCCTAACTCTGGCGCGTTAGTCCAGCTATCTTCTGGTGTCAGCCAGTGAGTTTTAGCTGCGCTTGGACGCTTCCCTTCCGGGTAAGGCAGGAGCATGAACACCTCCATAATACAAGAGTCGGGATCGTTACCGTTGGGTCGGAACCTGAACTGTAACGGCGTTCCTACACCTGCCCACGGCATGAAGTTGGGGAAGATGAAGTACTCAATAGCATCGAGCATCTCAGTATCAGACACAGCCGAGCAGTCAACGCCTGTCCCATCGCTCACTCGCTGTCGGGCAGCCTCAGCTGCGTATGTCCGTGCCGTCATAGAGTTAGGTAAGTGCACCGTTGCTGGATCTTTTCCCCCAAACGCTGCCATGGCCTGAACTACTTCTTGCTGATCCGCCAGGCGACCTAAGTGTGGACTCTGCACCGCGAACGGTGTAATCATGCGGCTGTGACGCCCATACACGTCGTACTGGGAATTGGCGTCGCCAGTGAACTTGAGAATCTGCGGGTGAGTTGCCACCGAGTGGTATGCCTCAATGAACGCCTCGAGCGTGACTTTCCAGTTGGCAGGCATCACCTTAGCTACATGTACAGCTGTATAACGCTCTTCAAGGGGAAAGTGCTTGAAGTGTTCGGGTATGTTCTCCAGGTAGGTTTCCAGTGGCTCACACTCAAGGTCGAAGTTGACAAACACAAAGCCCTGCCACGTCGCTACCTTTACCTCGGGCAGACGGAGGGCTTCTGAGTCTAAGTGTTCAAAATCCCATTGGCAAGGAATATAAGCAAGTGTGCCGTCAAGTTTCCATGTCCAACCGTGGAACGGGCATCGAAACGCTGGGACTTTGCCATCACTAACTAGTAGCTGCGTTCCCCGGTGCAAGCAAACATTGTAGAACGCTCGGATCTCGCTCTTTGCGCTGCGCACTACAATCAGTGAAAGGTCGGCGATATCATACACCACGTAGTTACCGATTTCAGGGATCTCCTCCTCGCGGCAGGCCCACTGCCAAACCTTCTTCCAGAGCTTTTCGACCTCGAGGTCGTGGTACTGTTTTGAGAAGAATACCTCGCGCTCTACGTCAGCGACTCCAAGATCGGCTGCTGACTCCTCAAGCAGCACAGGCGGCACCTGCCTAGTATCGGTTCGCAGCAGTTCGGAGACTGTCTGCATCTCATACTGGGTGAAGTCAACGGTAGTCATAGCATCCTCCCCTTAAGTTCTCATTTCAATCTCCAAGAGCGGAGATTTAGCTTATGGGAATATTGTAGAACTTACGCATTGATAGAACGCTGACTCTGTACATTTTAGTTCAAGAATTACACTCTGGCAAAGTAGGGCTGCCCCAAGCTTGGGGAATAACTTTTTCTAGACGAGATTTCTCAAAACGACTGATCGCAAACAAATCTTTTGACTCACCTGCAAACATCTCAGTTGGATCGCCAATTGTCAATGCTGCCAAATATCCGGATGAAATAACTACTTTCTTTACCCTGGAATCATAGTTACCGTAAGGATAAGTAAAATAAATAATAGGACGATTCAATTTAGACTCAAGAATCTTCTTAGATTCCATGACTTCTTGATCAAGTTGTTGATCTGATATTTTTGTGAGGGCAGGATGAGTTTTACTGTGGGAAGATATTGTAATTAGTGGATCATCAGCCATACTTCTCAATTGTTGCCAAGTAACATGAGTACGACCAGCATTAACTCCTACACTGCTTGTATGAATAGCAAAAGTTGCCGGATATTTGTATTTCTTTAATAGAGGATAAGCATATTCGTATTGTCCACCGTAACCGTCGTCAAATGTCAATAAGATAGGTTTTTCTGGTAATGGACTTCCTGTTCGTAAGTGAGCTATTAGCCTAGTTAAACTTATAGGAGTCATATTATTGGATTTAATTAGTTCAAAATGTTGACTTAACTCTTGGGGTGTCAAATCATAAATTACTACTTTTTTTGGGATAATATCGTGATACATAATGATAGGAACTCTCGCTTTCACAGCAGCTTGGTGTATTGTCGGTAAAGGCTCGGCAGGCAATGTTAACACTTGATTGTTTACAGCCGTATTAAAGAATATTTCTGAATTAGATAAGACTTGATTGCTTACAGGATCCAGTTCCCTACCTAGATTTTTATAATCGCTACATACTTGTTGATTATTAGGCTGTTTTAAGGAAACACTTATAGTTGGTGATGTCTGAAAATAAAAACGAGTCAATTCAGTGGCGATCGCCCTGTACGAACTCAAAATAAAAACAAAAGCTGTGAATAAAACTGCAATTCTAAATACATAAAACTTTCTTTTACTTTTTGGCAGCATTTGTTTCAGTAGATTACCAAAGGTTTTTTGATAGTTGTATAGCTCAAAAATCACCACCTGATATGGTGAGTGATATATTTGATACAATTATATCAACTTAACGGAACTTAAACATTTTTGATGAAGAAATAAGCCTTAAAACCTTACAGGGCAAGGGAAATACACCAAATGCCTAAAAATGCCTAAAACCCATATATATCAACAAATCAGGTAAAACGATGTCAACGTCTCTCTGTATATACATTTGAGGTTCAATTCTTGCTATTTTTAGTCTAAGTCCCATTAACATTAAATGTCCTAAGGGAAAATTCGGAACATATTTTTATTGAATTTAGTAACTGTGCAAGTGATTGTACTGAACATCAAAAGCCAAAGACTCTCTGCAAGTAATATGCTTACACGACTTGTCGCTACCTTGACTTTGCCTCTGCTGCTATCTTTTACAATAGATATCTCCATAAATGATGTAAGGGCGTTCTGTGTAGGGTACAGCCGTTCGACCAATCATTTCTGCAGGCTCATAACCATAGATGTTTTTCACTGCCACATTCACAAAAGTCCAACATCCGTGGGTATCTACTGACCATATCATGTTCTGGGACGTCTCAACCAAGTGACGGTACTTATTCTCACTCTCCTTTAAGGCACGTTCTGCTTGTATACGCTTGATGCCCAAGGAAATATCGTTGGCAGCCAATTGCAATGCATCTAGGGTTGATTGTGTCAAGGTGTGACGGGCAAACATGGCAATGACGCCAATGAGATTGCCGTCCAAAATCAGGGGATATCCTGCAAAAGCAACCATACCTTCCTGCTTGGCCCATTCTTGATTGCTGACACGCGGATCGCCTATGACTTTATTCGTCAGGTGAGGTTGACGTTCTTGGGCAATTAATCCAATTTTGAACATCCCTACAGGAACACGACTGTGGGGACCATTAATATGAGTGTACATTCCGGAGCTAGCTTGCAGTTCCAGTACGTTTTCAAGGGGATTCAGCGTCCAGATACGAGCAAAGGCAGCATTAACGTGCTTGACTAGAGCATCAGTACAACGTTTAAGAATTGGCTGTATTGTCAGATCTTGGGTGATAGCAGTGTTTATTTCAACATGAAAAGCTGCTAAAGATACTTTTTCCGCGAGTTCAGCTTCCATCTGCTTTTGCTGTGTCAAATCGCGAATAGTCCCAACTAAGAAATGATCACCAAGCTCATCCTTAAACAAATCTTTTCTTGTCAATATCAAGTGTGTTGCGCCATAAGAATCTGTAAAAAATTCCTCATTTTCAGCAGTTATACCTGTAGTGAAAACGAGTTCATCTTTTTCCCAAAACACATCAGCTTCCGCTTGGGCAAACAAATCGTGGTCAGACTTGCCAATTAATTCTTCTCGGCTCTGCCCAACGAAATTACAGAAGGCATTGTTAACTAGTATCCACTGATGTTGGCGGTTTTTGACAAAAATTGGGTCAGATATACTGTTGATCATCTACAGCAGAAAAGTCATTGAGAAGTTTTGCGGCGGCAGACATTCTTTTTGCGACAAATTACTGATGTGATTGTAATTATTCATACAGTATTTATACTTGACATCAAGCTAAACAAAGACTCTCAAGCCAAGTAGATGTTAGCCTTAACCACATTTATTATTCCCAGAATCTTTACCGATTTCTCAGGAGCATCTCAATTTTGCCTAAAAAAGTAAGGCTGTTGTGAATCGATTGAGTGATCTCGTCACTCACTGGATGACACTCAATAAAATTCTCTGCTTGACTCACATACATGAGCTATGATGTTGCAGCTGATCCACTCCATGCCCTTGGTAAACTGGTTGGCAGTCAAAAGGAAGTTTGGCAGACATGCCATACCATGCTTTACTTGCTAATGGGATGTCTTGCTATCAGTGCCGCATCTCCCGTTCCTTGCTCTGTTGCTTTAGTCGATCACATCACCGTTACGGTTCCAGTTAACGAATTCCCTACCAATATTGCCGCACACTTGCCGAATTCTACAATTTGGCTGAACCTGGGTATACTCGACGTTCTACAGTGCCAGTGTTATGGGACAAAGAAACAAAGACCATCGTCAATAATGAGAGTGTAGAGATTATTGTCATCCTCTCAGAGTTTAACGAGTTCGCCAAAAATCCTACACTTAATCTCTATCCAGAGGAACTCAAGGAGAAGATTGACTGGTAAAATGAAAAAATTTACAACAGCGTCAACAACGGCGTGTACCGTTGCGGTTTTGCACAGACCCAAGAGGCTTACAATCAAGTCTGCGATGAACTGTTTGCCACTCTTGATGAGATTGACAAGCCCTTCGGGCAAGGCAGAAGGCAGGAGGCAGAGGGCAGAAGGTAATGTGATGGATTATACTGTGAGGTTATGCCTTCTGCCCTGCCTTGCCCAAAACGGGTCCATGCGAACGTATTTATTCGGAACAAAAAATAAAATCTGTTGCGAGACGCGAAGCGCGAGAAACTTTCTCGTCTTTGCTCGAATCCCCTATCAGCATTACTACAAAAAATCTCTCACTACGTGATGGCGCTATATTAACTGCGGGTACTCTTGGACAAGGAAATGCAGGCACAATTAATATTAATGCCACTGACTCTGTAACAATTTCTGGGACTGCTTCCATTAGAGGCAGCACTCTTGTTGGTCAAAGTACAGTAATTCCCAGAGATATTAGTGGTGTGTTTGTTCAATCAGAAAGTAAAGGAAGGGCAGGAGATATTATAGTTACCTCTCCAAAAATTAACTTGGACAACCAAGGAAGGTTGATTGCAGAATCTCAATCAGGTAATGGTGGCAATATCAACTTACTTGTAGGAGACTTAATGCTGCTGCGTAGTGAGAGTAAAATCTCTACGACTGCGGGTACTGCACAACAAGGTGGAGACGGTGGTAATATCACTATCAATTCCCCGTCGGGCTTTATCGTTGCCATCCCTCAAGAAAATAGTGACATCACCGCCAATGCTTTTACAGGTTCTGGAGGTAGAGTTAACATTACAGCAAGTGGCATTTATGGCATTGAGTCTCGCCTAGGCCCAACTGAGCTTAGTGACATTACTGCTAGTTCTAAACTTGGGGTACAAGGCACTATAGGAATCAAAACGCCCAATGTTGACCCGAAGCGAGGATTATTGCAACTGCCCGCAGGTTTGGTAAATACTCCAAGGCTGGTTTCCTCTAAATGTGCAGCTTTTGACAATAAGGGTAGCGAATTTATTGTCACCGGACGCGGTGGTTTACCTATGGGCCCTGACGATCTTCTTAGTAATGATGTTGTTTGGACTGATACTCGCTTGAGTACGACTACAGCACAAAATCAATCCAGGACACCTGCGGCTAAACCATCAAAACCAGAAGCTGTAGAAATTGTGCCTGCTACGGGTTGGGTGTTTAACGGTAAAGGGGAGGTAACGCTTATTTCTTCTGCGTCTGAGGCTAATAGTTTGATGTCTGTTCCTAGTTGTGCTAAATATTGAATATTTTTTTGCCTCACCCGGAGGCGCACTCAGTAAAAATTAACTGAGCAAGCTGCTGTACAGCCATCAAATGGTCTTTTGTATGGTAGTTTAAATTTCACAAACTACCCCATAGTAAGCGGTCTATTGCTTGCCCTTATATTTGGCGATCGCTATCTTGTAATAGAAGAAACAGTAAAACCGCAATCCAAGCATAAGCCAATGAGAGCGTTCATCACCCATCGTGATGTCTTGGCTGATGAACGAGTCAGATGTTGTATGCACTTACTTTGCAAAGTTGCTGAAAGAATTGCGATAGTTTCGATAGTTTTATGTTAATTTCAGCTTGATAGGGATCTACCTGGCTTTTAACGATGTACCCGAAAAGGCACACATAGCCTCTTGCTCCCGTGCTATCACCGAAAAGATGATAGTCACGTTCATAAGGAGATTCGTGACAGTAAATCAAAACTTTTGGTTCTGTTTTCTTTTCAGCAGAAGAGAAATCTTTATCAGGGACAACAGGAGTGTACAGATACTTTTCTCCTGGTACCAAATTAGTCGGATTCATTTTTATGACCTTCCTAAAACGAGGGTTGGCAAAGATCGGTTGTCATGATAGAAATAGCAGAGGTTACGTATCAAGCTCTCTAGGAACCCGTTAATTAGTCATTCTGGATGTCTGGTGCAAACCTATGAAGTAGTGGATTGTTCTTTCTGGAATGATTCCATCATCCAGGCTAAAGATGATTTGTGTCTGAAAAAAATCTTAAGAAAACTGAATAAAAAGTGAGATTTGACGTTTAATTATAAAAAAACTCCCCTAAACGGAGGAGTCATGGTCTCAAAAAAACCACTCAAATGCCTACTATATAGTCTTTTTTCCATGATGCCATCACCCGTCTACAGCAACAAAATTTGCAGCTTCTCCATATATGCACTCATAGAGCCAAAAAGATTAATCTGTGCCAGCCCAGGTCCAAGTGGGATTACCAGTATTGACACCTTTTTTGATAATAACACTTGTAAAACTGTTAGCATCGCTGATGCCAGTCATATCTAAAATCAAAAATACTTTACCGCCAGTAAACCGCAAACGTAGGTGAGATTGAGAATTAAATATTTCTTTACCCTCTTTAACAATGCGACCAGTTGCCTTACAGTTGCTGTAAGCAGGTTTTAAGGTTGCTACCCAAGTAACACTAAAGGGATCGGTAGAAGCGATTGTAAAAGGTCCGGCAAAAGATTTTAATTTTGCTTCACCGTTGATTGTATAGCCCCCTTCATAGTAAGGGGCGTTCTCTTCTGTCATAATCACTTTTTGAGGACAGTATGCCTGTGGAGTATCTGATGATTTAAAAATGCCAAATTCTACTTGGGCTGCTTGACTTGATATTCCTGAAGACAAAACGAAAATCACTGTTCCTAAATATATACAGGAGTGGTTGCTAGTCATTTCTACGTGTATTTGAGTTATTTGTATTTAACCAGCAATTTAACTTATTAGTGTTGAGCATGACAAGTCAAATTTACACTTCCCAATATCCTTAAAAACTCGGTATTTGCCGTTTAAAGGCATATTATCTACAACTTCATGACACTATCCCTCTAAGTGGAATTATTGCAACAACAGTTATTGAGAACCCTCAGCTTTTTCCACGCTGATAATTGCTGAGCCACTATCCAATACATTTGTGTCCAAATTTCTTAATTCTAAATTTGAATTAGCTACCCCTTTTAAATAAAAATCATTCTCACCAGTAAGGTTCCCTTGACCAACATCAAAAGCACCAGATAAAGATTTTGTTTTTGAATTAAAATTAAATTCTAAATATGAATTTATGCCTTTTTCATTTCCATTTTCCATATTAATGTAAGTTTTTAACAACTTGTGATTTGCATCAAAGAAAGAAATCTTCAGAAAATCTAGATTCTCATCTGTAATGGTTGAAGTATTTTGTGTTTCATCGTAGCTAAATGAGCCTTCAACAGAATAACCTGCATTACCTTTCCAGTTGAAGTCGAATGTCACTGCTTGAACTGGTTTTGCTCCTATGACTCCTATGAGAACAGCGATCCCGATGACAACGGTAAACAAAGTTTTAAGCTTAGGCATTATTTCCATTTCTATTCTCGCTTTTTAGTAATCTCATTTACTACAAATATTCTTAGCTTATCCGAGAATTGAAAAATTTTTCCATCATTACTCCAATGAAAAAAATGTTGTATGATTTAGCACTATATATTACCTGCATCTTTGCCTACTTAATTGAGTGGTAGTCTTGTGAGAAGTTAGTAGCATTTAGCCTCTAATCACCATTTGAATAAGTATTCATTATGTATTTATATTAACAGCGCTTCAAGTATAAAAATCTTAAACCTTTTGATATAAGTATTGAAAAGCAACGATAGCTTAAAATGTCGGTGTTCTCATCTCACAGGCGCTTCCTCCGCTATAACAACAACTTTCACAAATGTATTAGATCGTGACAGAACATTGCTATAGTAGTGATTAAATTGTCAGTAGTACTTAGCGATGAGCGCTCGCATTCTGAAAGCCACAAGGGAAACAGTGCATCTAGGTGGTTTCTCGCAGCATCTAGAACCAGCAGTGATGATTGACTCTGGTGACACAATAGATGTGGAAACTTACAGTGGGTATTATGTTCATCAGCAAGCACCACGGGAGTTTCTCACGCCAGAATTTCTTGACATTTGTCACAATTTGCCTATGGAAAGGAAAGTAGGTGGGGGACCTCATTTGCTAACGGGACCGATATATGTGCGCGGGGCAGAACCTGGGGATGTATTGGAAGTAGAATTAGTAGCTATCAAACCCAGTCTACCTGTAGGCTTCAATGCTATTCGCGCAGGTTGGGGAGCATTACCAAACCAGTTTCATCAGCCTGTTCTGAGATTTATTCCTCTCGATTTGGAAAATAACATTGCAGAATTTCCTGCAAACAGCGGCATAAAGATTCCTCTCAAACCCTTTTTTGGTATTCTTGGAGTCGCTTCACGAGAAACGTCCCAAATCTCAATTCCTCCTGGGTGCTATGGTGGCAATATCGATAACCGAGAACTACAAGCAGGTTCTAAAATATTTTTACCTGTATTCGTCACTGGCGCTTTGTTTTCTATCGGTGATGGGCATTCAGCACAAGGGGATGGTGAAGTTAATGTGACAGCAATTGAAACTTCTATGAACGGGACTATTCACCTCAAAGTTCGCAAGGATTTACAACTCACAACACCAATTGCTGAAACTCCTACAGATATCATCACAATGGGGTTTGCTTCAACTTTAGATGAAGCACTAGAAAAAGCTTTAAATAATATGATAAATTTCTTAGAACGCTTTGCAAATTTATCATCAGAAGAAGCTTATGTGTTATGTAGTTTAGCCGTAAACTTCCGGATTACTCAAGTTGTGAATAGTCCTCAAAAAGGCGTTCATGGAATGCTGCCAAAGTCAATATTTTCACAGAAAATCGGTTTATGATGAGTTGTCAACAAGCCACCACTAACTGCTAAGGCAGTATAGTGAGGGCTTGCAAGAGTCTTAGTGATGAGCCTTCCTTGTGCTGTCATGAGCGATCATGCCACATCACTTTGATAATAGGAAGACTCAATTTTTATTGGCAAAGGTACCGTATATGTCATGTTCTCTCTCAATGAAGATCATAGACAATGCCTGATAAGCTTCTGTCCAAGCTGCGATCACGGATTCAGTAGCTGCTTCCCCCAATACATCTTTAATCGCTTGCAGTAAGCACTCTCCTACAATCGGATATTCTTCTGGTAACACATTGGTTTTAACATGCCGATGGGCAATCCTTTCTACCATGACCTTCAGCGCTGGTAAATTGTCAATTTGAGTGGCATAGCTATAAACTGCTGTAGCCAACTTTGCAGGCTGAGAACCATTTGCTTGTGCAGACATATCAAACTGTTCTTTAACCTCTGGGTACTTATGAAACATAATTTCATACATTCGACTTGTGATTTGCTGACCGTGCTTTTTCAAGCTAGGTGCTGTAGATTTAACAATATCTATCGTTTGTTGGCTAATCATAGTTTTTTTCACCCCAATTATTTTTGAATAATACCAATTTAATGCTTTGAACAACAAGTTACTATGAGCTAGCTCATACTTCCAAGGTAAAAAGAGCGTGATTCCGTTGGCGATACGGATGGCAGCCGTTGCCTTCTCTTCTCAGTTAATTCTTTGAATGCGACTGCAATAGCACTCGGGTCAACACCTTGGTTATGGTAAAGGTCCTTAGTATCAAAAATTGGTTGTATAAAGTCACCAAACTCCTTGGCTTTGCCGCTGTCTTAGTGCATCTAGAAACTGAATCACAAATCCCTCAAGCCTTCTATGTTTAATCGGCTCAATAAACTTATCAAACGGATTGAGTATTTTTATTTTTCCATCGGGTAGTGATTTATAATTTATTCCTTTTACTTGTTCTAGATATTTCAATGCCAACATCAAGCTAAAAGCATTAGGAATTTTACAGCTAGAACTCATGGATTCATCTATACCCATAGCCAATAAAGAACGACGGAGAACGGTATCATCATCTCTGGAAACGTCGCTAAATCCAAAAGCATTCTCAGTGTTAGGTAAATTTCCTAATGCTTCGCTTTCATTAATATTTTTACTGGTGCTGCATGTCAAGTATAATTTAGAGTTTTTCTCCAATATTTTTTCTAATTTTTGTTTGTATATTTCTTTATCTGGTGTGTCTAAATCTTGAACTAAGCCGATAAATTGAGGTTGATATTTTTGGATTTCACCTACAACTTGCTTCAGGGTAGAAACAGTTAGTGAAGATTTTTTATCTCCTTTTTTCTGCTCATGTTCGTATTTAATACCATCCGCATCAACTTCAACAACCACAATGCGATTGTCTTCTGGTTCATCGGGACGCGATCGCATCATCTGGTCATAGGCTTTTAACTCTAGAGGTTGTAACCAACCTAGATGACGCATCCCCAAAAAAGAAGAAGCTACCAGGAAAGTTGTCATCAGGGCAGTTTGAACTTTGGGAGTATCCCTGTGTCGCGATCCGAATTCATCACCCTTTGGAATTAAAAATTTGCCTAGAAATAGAATACCTGCTGCTGAGTTAATTTCTCGGAGAAGTAGCCAAATAACTGGTATACTACTAAGCCGCAAGTTTGATACAGGTGATTGGTGAGTATTACTGTGTGGAATTAAAGTTAGTGGTTTACAAGCAGGATTTTGAAAAATTACAGGGAGCCAAGTAGCACAAGGAAAGTCACTCTCCATACCTTGTAAGCGTTCCCGTGCTTCTCGCACTGCTAGATACAATGACTGACCACGACCAAAAGCCGTCAGAAAGTGCTTCAGAAATTCTTGGGCAACCAAATCTGGAATTGACTTTTGCATTACAATCATTTGGGGAATATTTATTTCGCTTAATTCTGCGGCTAGTCCTAAACCATCGCAAGAGTTGAAAATTGCTAAGGAGAGTCCTTTTTCTATAGCTTTTGTGATAGCTAATTTTAAATGTCCAATACTTAAGCTTTCGTTTTCATTAATTTTAATTGAACCTTTATTAGCATCATCCTGAGTGTGGCTATGTCCAGCAAAAAATAATATATCCCAGTTTTGTTCCCACAGCTTATCGTTGTAGTTGCTTCCGAGTCGTTTCTATTAAAAATTCAATCGTAGCATCTGGTAATTGCTCTTTTAATATTTTCTTGTCTTCTTCAATATCAATTTCCTTGCTGCCACCTCCCTTGCGATCGCCCAAAATCGCTAATATTTTTAGTTGACTTGTCGTCTCTTTATATACAACTTTCTTATATTTGATTGGACTCAATGCTATTTCTGCGTTTTTCTAGCTTTGCGTTAATAATTTCCATGAATTCCAAGGCAAGTTTCGCAGCAAATTATTATCTGTTTGTAAGATAATTCTAATTTTTTCGTCAGGCTTGACTTCTGTTAAAAACTCTTCTTTAATATCCTTAAAAGGTTTTGATTCTAACCAATCATTTAAAGTTTCGCTTAACTTTTCTGCTGCTTGCTGACATTTATCTCTAGGATCGGGAATATAATCGCTACCTATTTGTTGTATCTCAGCAGATGCATGTTGTATGCGAGTGTTATGGTTTGGAGCGCAATAAGAGTCATAGCTTTTTTTCCAGTGTTGATAGCTTTCCTCAACTTGGGGTGCGGGAGGTAGTGTACCGGAGACTCTTGTGCTAGCTTGTTCTCCTTCTTCTGCAATTTGCAATCTCACAGAAAATCCCTGCTTAAAATCGCCTTCCCCTAGCTCTAGGACAACTAACTTATTCATCGTTGTAACTTTGGTGTAAATTGATTTGCCAGCACACTAGACTATCACTGAGCATCATCCCACATGAGAATTATGGCTGTAAAGCGATCTTAATCTTTTTGTAACAAAAATATCTTGGCGAAGATATAGCTACTTGATTGATGGACAATTACTGAGTTGTTAATATTACCTTTAGAGAAAGGTAAAGCTAAAGTGCGATCGCATCTCAAACGCTAGGGATTGAAGGTGCGATCGCGTAAGTAGGTACTATAATTTCAAGGTATGTAACGAAATGTAAATTTAGTTACAACTCTCTTCCCTTCTGCCTTCTGCCTTAGCTCAACGACAATTTTTCATGCCCACCTACTTATACGATAAACTACTTGACAATAGCGCGATCGCGCTTATATACCCAAACTGCGCTCAATCCGAAAAATCCAAAAGCCCAAATTAACCACAGCAAATGTAAGATAACTCGTGGGCCAGAATTTGATTGCGCTATCGATAAAACCAATTCTTTATAGTGATAAAAAGGCGACAGGGAAACCAAGTCCTGCATTAACTCAGGCTTAAATGGTAATGGAACACCGCAAGCAAAGGGAATAATAAACAGAGATAAACTCAAAATTGAATCAGCACTTTTAGGATGGAGCAAATATCCGAGTTCCAAACCCAGAATTGCAAAAGGTGTAATCCCAATTATTAAACCGAGAAAAACAGATAGATATAAACCCAAGCTTGCATGAATTCCTAATTGCCAATATCCCAAAATAAAAACTGAGAAGATAGCAACAGCGCAAACAATTAGTAAGCTAGTAATCTTGGCTGCTATGTAAACGACAGGAGGTAGAGATGTGGTTTTTAATAACTTAAGCCATCCTTCCGAACGTTCGATCGCCACACGTTTACCCAGTCGTTCGATCACAATGGTAAACAAGATAATCCCACACAAATAAATTAACTGGTCTATGGTTACTTGTTCTGGTTGGAATCCTGGCTGTAATTTTAGTAATGGTACAAATCCGACAATACTTAACGTTCCTAGCAAAAATGTGGGTGTACGTCGCAATTGGGTTGTGGTAAGGGAACTCACTACAAATACTAAAAAAGCAGAAGTCATTTCCTCTCGTAACAAGGAAGAATGTAGCAACGATAGCAACTGCTACAATTCCAAGTAAAGCTGATTGACTGAAAGAAAATGGAAGTTTAGAAGATTTGACAGTTACAGAAATTCTTTCCTCATCGTTACCTGTATTATTGAGTTGTTCATCGATAGTTTTAGAATTTTCGATTTCAGAATTAGACGAAGCTTGGGTTATATCTGAATATTTTTCCTGTTTTGATTTGTGAAATATGGGTTTCATTTGCAAAGTTACTCCTTAATTGAGAAGATTGAAGATTAGAAAGAATTAAAACAATGTATTAACGGTTTTAGCAGCTAGCCATGCAAGCATCCCAAGTCCCGCAGCAATTGGTATGGGAACACCTAAAGCAGCTTCTTGATAACGCTCCTTTATGCCATTGTAGAGAAGACTTGCTAGCATGGGCCAAGTATCTACGATCGCATCGCATGTCTGCTCATCGAGATTACTTAATAACTCGTCAAAAATATGCTCAAAACTGGCAGCTACCCAAGCAGAATTTTCGGTCCGAGGAATAATGTATACAACACAAGCAGTGTCTTCATCTATTGGGTATTCGCATTCAAGATAAGACTTGCTAGTCTCAATCCCAATCTCATCTTCCCTAGAAGTTTTTCGTTGATCGATAAAAGATCGCATCGTAGTACCTTTGTATTTTATATGCGTCAATGGTAATTTTGATAAAGCGATCGCACCTGTAATTTTTGGTGTGTGCAATGCGATCGCTTTTAGATATTGATATCGCTTGTCTTAATTGGCTTTTAGATATCGAAGGACGCTTGATTCTTTTCCGTTCCCAGTGTTGATTAATTTATAGAAATACATTGAAGAACCAGACCCTTCGTATGTAAGCGTAATCACTGAACCAACCTTTGCTCCAATTAAGTTGCTGTACCACACAAAGTATTGGTTGCCGTTTCTCGATTGAATCAATATTTTGTATGCAGCTTTCGCAGGGTCCCACCCGAATGCTTGAACCAAAGTAACAGGTGCTGATTCCACAGCATATGCAACCTCGGTAGTCAGTAGCAAAGAAGATGTTAATAGCATAATACGAATCATGGCAATGTAAATAAAAGTCTCCGAGGTTTCTGGTAGGCGTTCATAATCTTTGCTTAAGCGCCGACACCAATTCAGCCAACCAAAAGTTCGTTCTACAACCCAACGCTTAGGTAAATGGACAAAACCTTTTTTTTCCAAAGGTCGAAGAACAATTTCAACAATCCACCGAAACATATCCATTACCCATCGCATAAATTCTTCTCCCCGATATCCTCCATCCATCCAAATGGTGTGCAGACGCTTTACCCGATTTCCCGTATCATGAACTCGTTTAAGGACTTGTCTAGCTCCTTGGCGCTCTGGAAGACTTGCAGATGTAACCAAAACCCGTAAAACTAGTCCTAGTAAATCCACGGTTAAATGTCGTTTACGTCCGTGTATCTTTTTACCTACATCATAACCTACTTCTTGGGAAATCATCGTTGCTGTTTCTACTGATTGGCTATCTACTGCTGCCTCTGATGGGCTAGGTTCACGTCCGGCAGCTACTCTCACCCACTGGTAAAGTTTGTCGTGTACCTTTAACAAGCGTGCCATCCTGACGCCATGCCCGGAAATAGCCATAGACTGTTGACCACGGTGGAAAATCTCCGGGCAATGCACGCCACGTACATCCAAGGCACAGTACGTACAGAATCGCGTTCATTACAGCATACATTGCTGTAGTTCGAGGACGACCACCGGATTTTGCTTCGGGAAATAGGTCAGCGATTAATTCCCACTGTTCCCACGTTAGATCATTCGGGTATGATTTAGTCACTTGCGATACATCGTGCTGATGTCTACAAATTTCAGCATAAGCCTTGTGAGCTTTCTTACAATAGCCCCCCACTTTTAAAACATCCTCTTAGGAGCTGCAATCATGAATTCATGGAAAGCATCACCTATTCAAACAGAATTTTGCGAATGCGGAATTTATTTTTCATCGCAATGACAATTTTGCCATCCAATAAATCTTCTGAGTGTAATTTCAGCGCATCCATCAACAATGTTTTTCTCTGTTCACGAGGTAAATTCTCTAATCTTAAAATCCCGCAATGGCTTTTTCTCTGTTGCCAGATCATCTGTTCAAAATCATTATCTGTTGTCACGATAATTCTGCCTGATACTACTGCCCAGTCTAAAATCTTCTCATCTGACATTTGAGGATCAGTATCCGTCACGTAAATCACATCATGACCCATTTGTTTTAACCAATCTCCCAGAGTCCGACTAGCATTAACATCAATTAAGAATTTCATAAATAGTTTAAGACGCAGCCAATCTGTCTAAAACTTCTTCTTGAGAGACTAGTGAATAAGCATAGAACAAAGCTGCTTGTATATCTTCTGTTTCTAATTCCGGATAATCTTCTAAGATTTCTTGTTGACTAGCACCTTTTGCTAGTAGCTCTAAAATCATCGCTACTGATATTCTTAGACCTCGAATGATTGGTTTTCCTCCTAAAACGTTTTTGTCAAATGTAATTCTTTCTAGTAAATTAATATGGTTCATACTCATTAACTAACACAATAGTCAACATTCTAACTTTAATTAAGAGGAAATAGGGAACTCTTAGCAGGGAGCCAAAACTTTGATAGTTTACGAAATGCCATAGAGCATGTACTACATTTAGTGTCCTAACCAATCTGGCTACTGCTATAAAAGCAAACTACCACTTGAGAAAGCCTCATTGCGGCACAAATACCCCAATGCAGTTTGGAATGCTGCTGATTATTGAGATGATGCTCCACTAACAGCAAATTACAAACCAAATCGCATTGAAATCTACTATGCCGATAATGCCGATACCCCCCACATCCAGAGTGAAAATGCTGAGGTGCAGTACATCAACTTACCGCCAGACATGGGACAGTCCCAGGTGATTCAAGGAAAGGATTGATGGCCCTTCAGTAAATCTCAGCAGATCAACAAAGAGGTATTACACATTAGAGAGCTTAAAAACTCCGCCGTTGCTAACAGGAAGGTTGTAGGTAGTTTGGTCAAGTCCAACTCCGGATGGGTTATCATCTAAAGTTCTGAAGAAGGTTCCGCGCTGTTCAGGGTTAACTAACAGAGTTGCTGTGTCTGATCCTGAGAGGGAGGACAAGAAGATTTCGACATATCCACGAGCTTCAAAGTTTGCCTCTTTAAGCATCTCAGGTCGGTTAATAAAGTCAGGCTGCAACACAAGTAAGCTAGTAGCATTTTCAGGAATGGTGAAGGTCAGTCGCGCTTTGTTGTTCTGTGGAACAATTTCTGGAACCAGTGTTGCTTGAGGATTATTTGGGAAAATATTCTGCCCTGAAATATCAACAGCATCAATGAATTCATCAAATGATGTAGGACGTTCTGAAGGGTCATCCAGCTCAGTAGGAAATTTGATTGTAAAGACTAGAGATACGGTGACAGGGAAGAAATTAACGTTGGCGATCGTCAGAAAGTAGCCTTGAATTGCTGTTCGGCTAATTGCATCAAACCCACCAGGAATTCTTGGAAATTGAGGCTTAAGCAGAACTTCAAAAGTAGAAACAAGCATGTTTTTTGGTTCTCAATCGACTTATGAACTACTTTTAATATATGTAGACGCTATCAACTTATGCACTAACGGACTGAGTACGTGAACCCGTTAGACTTATAGTGCTCAAACGGGACGAGTCGCACTACCGAGTATGAAGTATAAATGCTTATTAAGCTTAGGTATTACTTATGGGAATTAAACTTTCACAGTCGATAGTTCCAACAGCAATCGGTTCCAAACAGTATAAAATACTACGTTTTACTATGTCCGGGTTGTACAAATCATAATGGGGATATGTTAATTTGTCTCTCTGCATTTTCTGTCCCTATTGAATCTCGTGTAGGCTTGCGAATTCCCACCGATTTCTTCCGTTTTTTTGGCTGAATGACTTGAGATTTTGAATCAGAATTTAAACTGTAATTTTGTTTGGATATAGGTGGACAACGTAAACCTAAGTCTTGATATAACTCTTCAATTTTGCCTTCAATTGAAGCATATCTAGCTTCTCCTTCTTTAATATGTTTGAGAATATTTCGACATTGACCAACTGATAAAGCTCTTTTTTCTAAATGCTTAAGCATCACAGTAGAAGCATTTTCGTTTAATGCCTCTGCCAGAGCATTTCTAGACCAATTTTTGAGGATACCAACACATCCCAAACTACGTGAATATAGGTATTCCCAATGTGATAAAAAGTCTGGAGGCTCTCTTGTTGGTATTTGACACTGAAAATTCCAGATTATGCTCTGCCAAATTTCTCTATCTTCTGTAAATTCAGCATTATAACGGGGAAGATGAATATAAATACTACGTCTACTTAATTGGTCTCCTACATCATGAAGGGTTAGTAAATCATAAGTGCCAATTAATCCATGTAAAACTTGAGTAATATTGGCTAAAGATTTGAGTAATTATTACACCTAGATTACGCCCTGATGCTGAAACATACTGAATTTTAAAAGGAGGTGGTTGGTCGTAATATTCTAAAACATCAGATCTATGTTCCAACTGATATATAAAAGGAAGTTCTACTTTGTGAGATTCAAAAAAAGTAATACAAAAAATAAATAAACAACAACAACAACAGCGAAAGATTTTTGTTACGTTATTGAAAAATAGAACAATACATTTTAAAACTGTCTATAACGTAACCATGAATTTGACATTGCAAAAAGGCATTGATCCTTTTTCGGGAAAAACTATATGGGTGATGTTGGATGCAGATTACCAAGTGGTGGAACCTATCCAACAGTACCTGACCTATTTATGCGGAACTAAATCTCCCAAAACGGTCGAAACATATGGATATGGATTGAAAGCATGGTGGGAATTCTTATCACTGAGGCAATTAGACTGGACAAAAGTTGAACTATCGGATCTCGAAGAGTTTGCCTATTGGTTGCGCGTTGGAGATTTCCATAAAATCGTCTCAATGCAACCCGTACAAGCTTTGCGTTCAGAGCGTACTATCAATCTCGTAATTACTGTGGTAAAAACTTTTTACGAGTATCACATTGCTGCTAAAAATATCGATTACCAACAATTTGATAAAGTTTTGGCGACGACCAGTAGAACTCGTAGGGGTTTACTAGCTGGCATCGCCAAATCAAAGCCAACAAGACAAAAACTTGTCAAACTTAAAGAACCAAAAAAATTCCCTGGATGCTTGAGTGACGAACAGATAGAGACGCTAGTTAAAGCCTGCCATCGCCTGAGAGATAAATTAATCATCTTGATGCTGAATAGTACGGGAATGAGAAAAGGAGAATTGTTGGGGCTATGCCATCAAGATATAGGAGATTTTGACAACCACACGATTAGAGTAGTACAAAGACCGAATAACCCTAATGGTGCAAGAGCTAAAGGAGTTGAAAGGGTAATTCCTGTCCTGCAAGAATTACTGCAACTCTACAACGAGTACTTGATTCACGAATACCCAGAAGTGGAATCAGACTATGTATTCGTCAATATTTGGTCAGGAGAAATCGGGATGCCAATGAACCCTACGGTTCTAAACACCATGTTTTCTCGATTGTCTTTAAAAACCGGAATAAAAGTTTACCCGCATCTGCTACGCCATTGCTATGCAACCCGTCTTCTAAAATCTGGTATGAGCGCAGATAGGGTCAGACATCTGTTAGGACACACTTCGGTTCAGACAACGTTAGATGTATATTCTCACGTGGTCAACGAGAAAGATTTATTAAAAGTAGTCAGACAAGAGGAGGAATAAGAATGGGTGAAATAAAAGAAATTAAAACTGCTCAAGCTATAATTCAAAATAAAGAATCCTTACATCTTTTAGCCAATCCTATATTCCAAAAGGATACTTGGCATACTATAGATGATTTGGGATTATCTGTTAACCTACATAGAAGAAGATTAACTTTAGACTTTCAGGGAATTTTACAGGATTGGTTAAGAATCTTAGTAAAAATTTATATATTAGTCAGAAGTCAATTAAATTTATCTTCTGAATATCTAGCCCATGAACTTAGTAATCTTAATAAGTTTTCTCGATTTTTAGAAATTAGCTCAATCAACGGTCATGAGCAAATCAATAATCAAGTGTTTCAGGATTTTGATGATTATCTTCATAAACTTAACTTAGCTAAAAGAACAATTTCTAAACATTACATAACCTTAAATAGTTTTTTTAATGTATGCCGATTAGAAGGTTGGTTAGATATTAATACTTATTGGTTTGAAGGAAGACGCTTACCTTACAGATTTATCAGCAATGATGAAATTGACTATATTCCTGAAGAAGTCTGGAATCAATTAGAGCAAAATTTACATCATCTTCCTGAATCGATACAGAGAATGGTATTAATTATCCGAACTACAGGGATGAGAGTTGGAGAGCTTCTTAATCTGCCACTTGATTGTCTAAGAAAACGAGGTGGTCAATGGCGTTTACGTTTTACTACTGAGAAGTA
Organism: uncultured Scytonema sp.; assembly: GCA_937873135.1. Lineage (GTDB taxonomy): Bacteria > Cyanobacteriota > Cyanobacteriia > Cyanobacteriales > Nostocaceae > Rhizonema. The sequence goes on from CALMVQ010000362.1 coordinate 41,114, forward strand.
TAAGATAGACGACGAGTTGCCTATCTTACCCGAATTAGTAGTGATTATCAAACAACAGCAAACATACATAAGAAAACATTTAAAAGATAATTATGATAAATTATTTTGTAGTAGTCGTGGCAACAGGCACGGTTTTATGCCTACCTCAAGAGTCATGAATGTTAGTACCTTTAATTGTTATTTAAATAAATTAGCTAGCTCATGTCATATTTGTACTCATTCGGGGGAAATCTGGCATTTTAAATCTCATCAATTCAGGAAGACTATCGGCACAGTTCTTACTAATGCGGGAGTGAGAGATTTAATTATCCAAAAATATCTAAGACATCGCTCCCCTGATATGCAACGTCATTATACTCACCTACTTAAACAAGTTTTAGAATCTGAATATAAAGACTTAATGAGAGAAAAATCTTATGTTGATATTACTGGGAGAGTAGTTGCCAATTATAAACCTAGAAATCCGATGACCGAGCTAATGCGCCGCAAGATGTATCAGATTACAACACAGTATGGTGAGTGCCACCGCCCGACAATTAAAATACCCTGTCAAACAGTAAATGCTTGTTGGCAATGTGAACATTGGCGTACTTCAACTGATGATTTACCTTATCTTGAGGAAGATATAAAGCAAATACAAGAAGAACTTAATATTACTGAAAAGCTGGGTTTGGTTAGACAGCAACAGGGATTAGAGAATGATTTTCAAAATTTGAAAGTGAGGATAGAAGGATTAAGAGGAATAGATGAACAAAATTAATTGGAGGCAAGATTATCGGAGAGAGTTTGTATGTCCAGCTTGCTCACATAGCGGGATGAACTTAGCTGGAAAATACAAATACAAACAGCTTTTTCGTTGTCCAAACTGTGGTAAGCATGAAGGACAATTTTATACCTTTAAATCTTATGAGTTTAGGTCAACAGTTAACTGGCGCAGAGATTACAAAGTTGGTGAATTTGCTTGCCCTAATCCTAATTGTGATGTTCAAAATGTAGTTCCAATTGGACGGAACTCTAACAAACAAGAGTTTATCTGCCAAGTTTGTAAAACTACAGCCTTTGAATCAATTGATCTTAGTAACAGAGTTGTTAGTCGCCTTAGTGGAAATCCAACTGCTATTAAACCGTTTAAATTTGAGGATGATGTCTGGGACTTAAGAGCAATTAATGTTAATGTTAGACCAGGAATCGCTCAGTATAGCATTACCTTTAGTAAAGTCAAGCAAAGTTGGTTAAAAAATTTAGTAAAACAATATATTTATGATTTATGTAAAGCCGAAAAATCTTGTTCGATGGTCAATCAACGTTTACTGGGATTACGTTATTTCTCTCATTATCTTGATGAGAAAAATATTAACGCTCTTGACAAAATAAATCGAGATATTATCCATGATTTCCTCAATTGGTTATCTGGTCAAAAAGTAGGAAGAACTGCTTTGAGAGATCGGCTAGGTGATTTGAGAAGTTTTTTCAATTTTGGCTGGGTCAAAGGACTCTTTAATGTCAATCAAGATATTATCCGTGATGAAGATTTTCCCAAAGTTCATAAAAAAAATATAGAATGTATTTGTCTAAGTGTTCGAGAAAAAATCGAGCAGAACTTACATTTACTTCCAGAATCCATTGCTCGAATGTGGATTGTAGCTTTCTTTACTGCCATGCGTCCTAATGAATTAGCCTTGTTGAAAAAAGATTGTTTAATTCAAGAAGGCGAACAATGGAAAATTATTTGGCAACGACAAAAAACAAATGATTGGCATGAAGTTCCCGTTACTAGAACTATTGCGAAAATCGTTAGAGAACAGTTTGAATATATTCAACAGCTTTTTGGAGAACAATGGGATTATCTTTTCTGCCATTATCAAGGAATATCTCAAACAGATCCATCACATCCAAAACTGAAACCTGTCAAAAAAATCATTCCCGTTGATAGCCCTTTATACAAAGCTATTAATTGTTTGATAAAGCATCTCGATATTCGAGATGAAAATGACTTCTTAGCTAAATTTAGCCCTAAATTACTACGGACTACTCGATTAACCCAACTTTTTGAACAAGGACATGACCTAGCTGTCGTGAGTTCCTGGGCTGGACATAAACATTTAGCTACCACCAGTACTTACTACACTCATGTTAGTTGCTCCCTGATAGAAAAAGAAGCAGGACACATACAGAAAGCTTTATTCAACGTTGATGGTAAACCTCTTTACTACGAATCCATGCCTAAAAGCTTTTGGGAAAATCCTACCGCCCATCAATTAGAACTTGCTGGTAATCATATCAACACGCCTATCTATGGATATTGCGGCTTACCCTTGAACCAACGTTGTGACAAATTTAGAGCCTGCTATACCTGCTCTCACTTTGTAGCTACACCCGAAAAACTGTCCCAGTACATTCAAGTCCGCAATGAACTTAGAGCTAAAGAAACTAGAGCTTTTACTAATGGGCATGACGTGCTTGTCGAACAATTCGGACAACAAGCTGACCTGCTAGACAAGATTATCGTATCATTACAGGAGGTGGCATAACGATGGGCACAGAACAAACTAGGGAAGCTCGGATTAAAACCCTAACACAAACTCAGTTAGTCCGAAAACTTGAAACCCTAGAAAAAGTTAACTTTGCTATTGAGCGACTCCAAAAACTAGGGGTTAAGGTTAACTTTCGCACTGTTGCTAGAGAGGCGTCAGTTAGCGTTCAATACCTTTATAAATATTCAGATCTCAAAGAGCGTATCCACAACATTAGAACGCAGCAAACTCAAATATCATCTGTTCCTGTCAATCAGCCACATGTGACAGCTAAAGCTCATTCTCAGTTTGTTAGCCGTCTCAAACAGAGAATCCAACAATTAGAACTTGAGAATAATGAACTTAAGCGAAAAAATGAAGCTCTCGCTGGGCAAGTTTATCGGGTACATTCTTTGCAAGAGCAAGTCGAGCGACAAAAGGATATGATTGGCTCTCTCGAATCTCGTTTGAAACAGACAATAGAAGCTTTTCAACAATCTAAAGTTGTTCCTCTTACTAGTCCGTCAAAATCTCAGATTAGTGAGCAAGTATTGATTCAATTGGAAGCGGTCGGAATTCGGTTAAATTCCACATTAAGCAAGATAATTAAGTCGTCTTCAGAAGAAAAAGTTCTAGATGCCATTAATGCTTACAAAGAAGCTCTCGCCACAGGTAATATCGAACGACCTGGAGGATGGTTGAAAAAAGCGATACAGTTCGGTTGGAAGCCGAATGACTCGGTGCAAGCTAAATCTGAATTAGAAATTTTTAATCAATGGTTTCCATTAGCTAGTAATAAAGGATTAGTCATGGCCAGTCAACAAACCCAAAATGGTATTGTAGTGTTTACCAATCATGGCGATTGGATATCATTTGTAGAAATGTTATCCAAATATCCGTTAGAAACTCTCTAAATTCTCGTTGTAGAAAACGTAAACAATGAAAAAAGCTTTGCTCAGTATACGTTGTAAGCGTTATGTATTACATAACTCGAACTGAATAGTTTGACCCATTTTTTCACTACAATAATTCCCACAAACATTGCCATAATTCCCTTGTACTCGGCGAGATGGTGGTACTTGGCGAATCTGAGCTATAAGAGAGCGGGTACTTTGGGCAAGTCTTTTTTGACTGCACCATTGGTCAAACTCTTCTTCTGTGAGCATTGATTGGTTAGAGTTTGGAACTTCAATTTAGTTTACCGGATTTGTGTCCATTTTCTTCTGACATTTTGGGATTATGTCCATTTTCTTCTGACAAAATTCCGCTCGCTGTATTAATTCCTTAACGAAGTTATAGGTCTTTCAGCTTACGATCTGTCCAATTTCTTCTGACAAACCTGGCCAAAATCTTCTTCAAGTCACAGGCACAAAGGAGAGATAAAACTCCGCCCCTATTCACTCTCCCCAGCGATGCCAGGAGCGAAAATTTGCGCCGGCACTTACAGCCAAGCCAATTTGGTGCTGTGACGATAGCTCATCATGCCCACCTTCGTTAGCGCCAATATAGTACATACGAAAACTACCATCGTTCGTTGGCACTACACAAGGTGTACCGATTGCTCGTGCATCCCAACGACCAGAACCCTTTTCGGCATGGGAAAACACGGAGCCTCCTGGTTGGTCGCCTTGATCTTTTTGCCAATGAATACCGTCGTCAGAAATGGCTAGACCAATGGAGTGATAACCACTGTTGTTGACACCTTCGTAAAACATGACGTATTGTCCATTTATTTTGAGGACATTGCGCGTACCAATGCCTCTTTCATCAAAACTTCCAGACTCACCAGATCCCAAAATCTGACCGACTTTCTCCCAACGTAAACCATCTGTAGATACAGCTAAACCTACTAAGAATCCTTTGTCCAGGTTTAAGGTGTGGTAGTACAATTTCCAAGTTCCATCATCATCAGGTAGTACTTGGGGCCACGCACAGAACAATGCATCAAACTCCCCCGCTTTACCCAAATCTAGCAAAGCTCCTTGATAAGTACCTTCTATCCGTACCCAATTCATACCATCACGCGAAATGGCACAACCAGGGCGCATATTTAACCCTTTAGCTTTAGACTTTCCCAAATCAACAACCGTAGCGTCTCCGCCGAAGTACCACATCCAATAAAGATTATTGTGAAAGAATACATTGCTCACACCAACATGGGCTGAATCAAACCGACTAGGATCTGGGTGAGGTTCAAAGACAGCGCCCATAGTTAATGGTCCTTGTACGCGTTGCCAACGAATGCCGTCAGTAGAAATTGCTAAACCACAGCGACCAGTAGGCAAATTAATTTGTCTATCAAAGGAGGCATCCCGACCGTAGTACCACATTTTCCAAGTTCCATCAGCACAATGCAAGACATGTGGCGAAGAAACCCGTTCAGAGTCCCACCACCCGAATGGTCCTGGTGTCAAGACGAGTCCTGGTTGATTGATGTGCTCGTGACTCATAATCTACAATCCAACTTTACGTATAAGTTACCATAGATGGGCTTTTCGTCCGCTCAAGCAATAGTCAGGTTGAGCAAAAATTTCCGATTTTTTACTACTTGTTTGTAAATCAAATAGGATTGCTATATTCCCTTTACAAGAACTGGAGCTTACAAGTCATAAAGTAGAATATTGCTCCGAATAGCTATTAAAAGATTAGATAAAGAGGAGTGAAGGTTTCTTTAATGGTAGGGTTTACAGAAATTTGGAGCCGTTCATCGAACAGTCAAACAGGTGTAGCCCGAACTTTTGGGAGAGTTCTTCACAGACTTTAATTCCCCGAACACTATTACCGTTCGCATCAAGTAAGGGCGAGTAGACTCCAATACCCATAAGATTTGGAACTACGACGATAATGCCACCACAGACGCCGCTTTTTGCTGGTAGACCGACTTTGTACACCCACTCTCCGGCAAAATTGTACATGCCACACGTATACATTACACTGAGGATGTCTTTGATGTAACATTTCTTGATCGCCTGCTCTTTTGTAATTGGGTTGAGGCCCTTGTTGGCAAGTGTTGCAGCCATCACTGCTAAGTCCTGGCAATTAACCATGATCGAACACTGCTGGAAGTAAAGATCGAGCGCCTCGTCAATTTTTTCGTCTATCATGCCAAAGTTGAGCATCAAATGTGCGATTGCCCGATTGCGATGTCCAGTTGTTCGCTCTGACATGAACGTTGATATGTCAACGAAAATATCATGACCAATATATCGCTGGAACATTTCTAGCATACTGTTGAGCCGTTCGGTTGGACCAGAACCCTTAAGCAAGCTTGTCGTGGCAATCGCCCCGGCATTAACCATAGGGTTGTAAGGTCGCTTTGAGCGCTCATCAAGAACGATCGCGTTGAATGCGTCTCCCGTTGGCTCAACACCAACTTTGGTCAAGACGTAATCGCGTCCGTGTTCCTCAAGCGCGAGTCCATACACAAATAGCTTTGAGATTGACTGGATTGTGAATAGGCGATCCTCATCGCCCACCTTGTAAACCTGACCATCCACAGTCATCACGCAAATGCTAAACAAGTCCGGGTTGACTTTTGCCAGTTCGGGGATGTAGTTGGCTAAGGCACCGTCTCGCAGTGGCTTGTACTTGAGATGCAAGTCGTTAAGAAAGGATTGAAGTCCTGATCGGAGAGCATTCTCCTGGTTACTCACGGCTTCAGTATCATCTTGGTTTTCCATGATCAGATGCGTACAAAGTTTGGGGAATTGGCTATAAGGAATGATAAAGTAATGAAGTACGCAAAAAATCTGTCTTTCTCCTGAGTAGCTAACAAACGGAGTAATTCGGAGTACCTCAGCTACGCCAGATAGAGCCTTGAAATATAGGCTACGCTCCTTGGGTCACAACCTCAATAGGATTCGCTAGTCTTAAGCGGTTAGGAGAGGAATATTTTTACTCTCACATCATGTCCGGTTGAACACTTGTAAGAATGTTTGTAGAGCCTATCTTTTATTTATCCCTATAAAGTCACTCTCAAAGGAAGGCAATCGCGCTTATGCCTCATCAGGCAATCAATACAAGCTATTCTATTAGAAAAAAATAGGTCTTGTATTTGTTATTAGAAAAGAATCGCGCGATACGCCTTTAGGCGTCTGCCCTTTGGGCAATCACTTGCTATACAAAAGCTCTAGAATTCAGAAATGACAAGAGTTTTCGGAGAGTGACAGAAGAGAGTTATAGCGCTTCTCGTTTAAGTCACATACATAATTTTCTCAGCGATCTTAGCATGCACCCCTCTCCCAAACTTGGGAGAGGGGTTGGGGGTGAGGGCGAAAATCTATGAGACACATCTGAGAATCGCTATATAAATAATTTGTCCGTCGAATCACCCATCATACAATAACCCCACCCCTCTAAGCGGTTCAGTATTAACAGGAATTATGACTAATCAACGCGACATCACATCACGCCCATAACCCAGATACCTGTAATCTTTACAAAGACTGACAGTCTTTCGATGAACTATATCTTGAAGTTCTAATCGTGCTGCATTGCTTGGCTAATAGCATCCAACAAAAACAAACCCAGATCTTTATGCAAGCCTGCATTCTGAGAAAGACACCCTATTGAATGCAGACATCTTGGACAACCTGTTTCACAATTGCATTCTCCTGCTAATGCAGACGATGCTGTGGCAAACTTGGGTAAGTCGTCAAACAGAGCTTCTGCTGCCCCATTACCACCTGCACAAGTGTCAAAAAAGTAACTAAGCGTTCTTCCTTCTTTTTGCGTAACGATGCCATCCACATCAAGGCTGGAGGATAAAACCACCAACGGTACAGCTTTAATTATTTGGTGTTGGATGCTATGCAGTCCGATAAAATCAGCAGTACTACTCCACAAAGCTTTAAATTTTTCGGGAATTTCGCCCCCTGTAGAGGTGATGATTTCTTTTTTGTAATAATTTACTTGGGTAGAGAGTGCTTCAAGCAGTTGTTTATTGAGTTCCACCACTACGCAAGGTGCTTGATATTTGGTAATGTATGGTTCTGAGAAGGTAACTTCTGATTGAAGCTTGATCACTTCAGCACTCTTCAGGGGACGTTTACATGAGGGACAAGTTTTCCCTTCTAGTGGTTTTTTATGGTTACGGCAGTTGACGTTTGTACAAGTCATTCCGTAAGTGCGCTTCTGTAGGCGATAACCTGTAACAGCTGTCGTAATTTCTCCCCAAACCAAGGTTAAACGCACCCTTCCATCTTGAATATTGGTAGAAATAATTTTATGTTCTCCAAGCTTGGAAAGTGGTTGGATATCTAATTCTGACTCAGCTTCAGTAAATAAATCAGTATCTTTACCTAAAAATGCCAGTACCGCTTCTCCCTTCTGTTCATCCAGACTTTCACTGCGGTAAACTGTTAACTCACCGCTTTCATCTTGCACCATATATATTGCCTGAGGAAACACCTCTCGATGGGCAAGAGGGAGGGACATACTTTCTAAAGTTTCCCGAGAATGCTTGTCAATTAAAGAAATCGAAGTTTGAGTACTGCTTCTCAGATTAATGTCTTTATGTGGATAACCTTGTCCCCATAGCTTGCCTTTAGCGCTGAGGAAAAGTTTATTTTGTTGTAATAATGAATCTGCAATGACACTGGCAACAGTCCCAAATCGGCGGTTAAGTTCCTTTAACGAGACGCCACTTTCTATGCAACCGCACTCTAAGTGTTTTCCTAAAATTGTCGGATAATCTGGGTTAAAAGCAGCACGCTCTACTTCTCCTGACAGCAACTGTTCTGAATGCTGGGCGTAAAATACATCAATGGGGTTTTGTGCCAATGGTAGATAAATCACAAGCCCGTGCTGTTTGCGTCCGGCTCTACCGACTCGTTGCCGAAATGACATCAAGCTCCCAGGAAAACCACGGATTAAACAGCAATCAAGTTCAGGTAAATCAATGCCTACTTCCAAACTCGATGTAGAAATAATCACCTTGATTTGTCCCGTCTCTAGCTTGTGGATAATTTCCTGACGGTGATCGCTCCTTAAAGAACTATAAAACACCGCTACCTGGTTTACCAGATAACTAAGTCCGAGGCGTTGCGTCTCACGTTGGATTAATCCCAACAAACCTTTGACAGCAGCGCGGGAGTTGCAAAAAACAATCCCACTTAAATTTTGTTGCATCCAAGCAATAACAATTTTACCAGCATCGACATTAGCTGCACTGCTTGGTGCAAAAGACAACAAGGTACGTCCCTTTGATGGGGCACCACTGTGTTGAATTAGGTGCATTCTTTGGGGTTGGTGAGTCCGAACGCTTAATCGCAGTGCCATTTCCTGGGGATTGCCAATTGTGGCGCTAGAACAGACAAATTGCAGCGAGTGGGAATCACCACCTACTGCATCGACGGCTAACAGCAACCGCCGCATCAGATTGGCAAAGTGTGCGCCAAAAGCACCAACATAAGTGTGTGATTCATCAATAACACAATAGCGTAATTGTTTGAGAAACCGACGCCACCCTTCCCCTTCTTCTCGCCGTCGCACGTTGTAAAGATAGTGGTGGAGTAAATCAGGACTAACCGCTAGTATATTTGGAGGATTGGGGATAAACAAGCGCTGCCGTTCAGAGACTGGTGTATCGCCTGTCATCAGTGCGAGTTTAATGGGGGTATTAGGCAATGCCTCACAGAGCGATCTTAACTTTCGCATCTGATCAAGGGCTAATGCTTTAAGTGGGAAAATATACAGTGCTGTTGTTTGCGGCTTTTGGATGCATGACTCTAGGATCGGCAGGTTATAACACAGCGTTTTACCTGAAGCTGTCGGTGTGGTGATGCTGACGTCGTAACCAGCACGTAGTTTTGTCAGTGCTTCTAACTGATGTTTGTAAATATTATTGATTCCAATCTTGTGCAGCCCTGAGCGCAAAACAGGTGGTAAATCATCGGGTATGGGGTAGATAGTTCCTTCGGTGGAATTTTTGACATCCACTGCCTGAATCGATGCGGCAAATTCTTGGGCGATCGCACGAAATGCTAAGGAGGGAATTTCTTGGATGCGTTCTGAAATTGCTGCGTCAAAACCAGTGGCTTCTGTAAAGCTTGTGCTATTCGCCAAGGTACTGTTGCTTGCTAGGATGATTTCTTGAGTAACCGCATCTTCCCAATCTGCAAACTGAGTTGGGTTGACCTCTTCAACAAACTTTACAATCAACCGCTTGCCCAATACCGCCATAACTTCCCCTACCCCATGACTGGTAGAGTATATATGCTTACCCGCAGTCAGCCATTCGGGGGGTTCTGGCACTGCACTGTGTGCGGCGCGGATAATGGCGGCGTAGTCAGTGGGTTTGTTGTTCACTTGGCAATAACTTTTGTTGCTATCTCCGCCACTATAGCAATCTGTAGAGGATTCAAGGGAGAATAACATGTTTGTTACCAATGGCTAAACATGCTCATCTGTCCACCTGATGGTTGACTTCGCTTCAGATGCTTTGCTGGCGTTCATAGATAAAGTTGAGCTATACTACGCACGCACAACTGTGATGGAACGTCCATTTTTTGTGGTTGTAATTTGTGTTTTTAAACGTTCTTCTATTGATGGTGCCTTAGAACGTTGATCAAAAATAATTAGCCAACCAAAATTTACTCCTAAGCGTGCTAAGTAAGAGTCTAACTGTTCAAGACCGTCTTCAAGCGGGTCTCCTTTTTTAGGATGCCAAACTTTTAACTCGATTCCTAAAGTTAAGTTTCCATATCTGAGACACAAGTCCATGCGATCGCGTCCAATTGCGTATTCGCGTTCGAGTGTCCCACCTCCGTTGACAACACGATGCAAAAACGCCATTAGTACTATATGTGCTGCTATTTCGTGGTATGCGGCACTACCTAGTAATGGTTCACCATGTTGACGCCAAAATGCTATGAAAGCTTGCAATAAGACATCGGTATCTATTTCACCATTTGAAATTAACCAACTGGGACTAATGTATGGTAAAGAATCTTGAGTCCCTTGGACTAAAACACGGGGAATCACCTCGCGATAAATAGGATTTGCAATCGTCAATCCTGCCGCAGGATCACGTCGCAATAAACCTAAATCAATCAAATATTGTCGGTCATCGGATGGTGTATCTCCTAATGTAAGTCCAGCAAGAATTGGTTCTATAATTGCTTTTGTTCTAGGTTCTCGAAGTCTTTCGGCGAGAGAATCAAGATGTGTGTCTTGACGTAGAATGAGTATTTCCTTGGCTTTTAAAATATGTTCCTGTGTAATTGCGATACTTCTATCTTTTACCATTTCTTCTACAACTTCTTTCGCTAAAGCATTCACTAACCAAGGCTGCCCTTGAGTTAATTCAAACGCTGTCTCAATAGCTTCTGTTGCAAAAAGTTGTCCGGTGTCTTCGGTATGTTGTTGATATAGTTCTCCCACCTCAAGGGCATTAAAATTTCTCAATGTTATTGAACTAACTTTGATATTAAAAAGACTCGATGTATTTAATCTTTCACTTCCGCCTGAAGCAACTTTATAGTCTCGGACATCTCGCAAGCCAATCAGCCCTATAGATAATGGAAAGTTCTTAGGGCGACCGCGATAGCCATCACGTAACTGCCGTAGAAATGAAATTAGTGTTTCATCCTGCAAAGAGTCAATTTCATCAATTAACAACACCAATGGTCTCTTAGCTGCTTGTGCCCAAGCCCTTAAACTAGCTCTAATCCTCTGTCCTGGTTCCTGATAATGCCAAGTTGGAGGTTGCAAGTCTTGGGGCAGGGAGTCCGCAATTGTATCGCGCCAAGTAGGAAGTATCGCCAATTCTGCGGCACCTGGATCATGACTATAGGGACTTCCCACTTCCGCCGATACCATGACTGCCGCATAGCGACCACTATTCGTTAGTTGAGATGCACCACAGTTAATTTCCAGTCTTGGGGAAGCGCGAGGTAACCGAGTGCGATCGCCGTTCTCGATGATTGGTTTTTTGCAAGTCATACCAGTAGCTAGAAATTTGTTAATATTTTTGATAGTGCATAAGTTGATTTTGCTGAAACCTGTACTTAATTAAGGATTCCAAGCTGAATTTCCTTTTTTATAGGAGAGTGCAATGTCGGAAGTATCTATGGGTTTGTACTGGTAGTAAAGTCTAGGAATTGCAATTGGGAGTGCTAACGCGACAGTCAGATTCGTAAACTTTAAGCTTGAACAAATCTTAAAGTTGCAGTTCTGGAAGTAGTTGAATTTACAAGCGAGGATATCATGACTCAATATGATTATATTGTGATTGGTGCGGGTTCAGCAGGCTGCGTTGTCGCTAACCGGATGACACAAAACAGTGAAACAACCGTGTTATTACTCGAAGCTGGCAATCCAGATACTCAACCAGAGATTCAAATCCCGTTGGAATCCCCCAACGTACCCGGCTCGGAGGTGGACTGGGGATATTTCTCTGAACCAGAACCGTACCTCAATAATCGCAAAATCTTTTGTCCCCGTGGCAAAGTCTTGGGTGGCAGCAGTTCGATTAATTCCATGATTTATATCCGGGGCAATCATCATGATTATGACCACTGGCAGGAATTGGGGAATCCTGGTTGGTCGTACCAAGAGGTATTGCCCTATTTCAAGAAATCTGAGAACCAGCAACGCGGTGCCAACGCATACCATGGGGTTGATGGGGAGTTGAGCGTGACCGATCTTCAAGAAAGTACTGTGGTATCCCAACGATTTGTAGAAGCAGCCGTGGCAATCGGATATAATCACAATTCTGATTTCAATGGGATACAGCAAGAAGGTGCAGGACTTTATCAGTTGACGGTCAAGGATGGTAAGCGGCACAGTGCTGCTGCTGCATTCCTGGTGCCAATTCTCAAGCGTCCCAATTTAACAACGATGACAGGAGCGTTGGTGATTCGGTTGTTGTTTGAGGGAATTCGCATTGTTGGGGTGGAATATATGCACCAAAGAACCCTGCATCAAGCCAAGGTTAATAAAGAAGTGATTTTAAGTGCTGGTGCATTCGATTCGCCCAAGCTGCTGATGCTTTCCGGTATTGGTGATGCAGAACACCTGCAAGCAATGGGGATTCCTGTCGTCGTTGATTTGCCAGGTGTCGGTCAAAACCTTCAAGACCACTTTCTCGTTCCTGTGGCACACCAGATAACTGCGGCGTTACACCCGGCAATTACCAATCCTGTGGCACACGAGGTAATTGCGGCCTTCCACCCAGCAATTACCAGTAATGGTAACGCTGAAGCCGGATTGTTTTTGCATACCGAAGGTAATCTGGATGCCGCGCCAGATTTACAGTTTTTCTTCGGTCCCATTCTGTGGATATCTCCAGGCAAAGCCCTCTCTGGTTTGGGATTCACCGTTACAGTCAGTTTGACTCATCCCCAAAACATTGGGAGTGTCAGTTTGCGTTCGCCTGAGCCCAAAGATCCACCGATTATTCGGATGAACTTTCTGCAAAGTCAATGCGATGTGCAAAAGGTCCTTGAAGGAGTTAAAATAATGCGCAAATTGTTTGATACAAGTGCCTTTGATCAGTTTCGAGGTGAGGAAATCGGTCCCGGTGCTGACGTGACTAGCGATGAAGCACTCTTCGATTACATCCGGGAAGTTTGCATTACAGGGTATCATCCTGTCGGCACTTGCAAAATGGGAACTGACCCAATGGCGGTTGTCGATCCCGAACTCCGGGTACGCGGTGTTACGGGGTTGCGGGTTGTTGATGCATCAATTATGCCAAATCTGGTCGGGGGAAATACGAACGCACCCACCATTATGATCGGCGAAAAAGGAGCCGATTTAATTAAAGTTGCTCAAGGCGTTTCACAGCAAGTAGCTTCCTCTTTGGCAAACTAACACAGCGAACGCAATCACCTGGACTCACAAAACAAAGATTCAGAAAATCTCTGGCGTTGCATAATGGCGGTATGAATTTATTTTCTCTCAAAATCCCAGCTTTTCCTACTTTTCCTACTTATTAAAAATTAAAGATTATTCACATTAATAATAACTGTGAAAACTCCGGTCAAAAAATCACTTGATAAATTCATCACTTAGTTTTATTGTAATTTACATACTGTGAATTTAAACTATTAAAAATTGTGGTAGAAACTAATAACTCTGCTAACGGCTCTGTTACACAAAAAGATGATTATCCTGGACGTGCCTACTATATCCGGCACGGTGAAAGCACCAGCAACGAACGCAACATTTTTGCCGGAGTACTCGATGTTGACCTTACGGCATTTGGTAGATTGCAGGCACGCCGTGCAGGCATTGACATTAAGAAAAAAGGTGTCAAGTTTGATGCTGTATATGTCTCTCATATGAGACGGGCGCGGCAAACTTGTGAAATCGCCCTTGCTGAAAGTCAGGCGCTGAAGTCGCCCGATACTCTTGTTGAGATCGACCATCGGATTAGCGAGAAATCGTTTGGCATTTTTGCCGGTCGTAACCTAAATCTGCTTCGTCTTGCCCTTGGCTACGAAGGCTTCGAGGAAATGTTGCATTCTCATAACGAAGCACCTCCGGCTGGCGAGAAGATTTCACAAGTTTACGGACGTGCTGCTTCTTTTTATGAGGAGCGGGTTGTACCGCACTTAAAAAGAGGTGAAACTGTTCTAGTAGTCTGCCACCAATATGTATTGGAGCCTTTAGCACTTTATTTAAGTGATTTACCACCTACTGCTTATAAGCACTTGAAACTCCCCAACGGCAAAGCTCTCAGTGGTGAGGAGCTAGTCAAGTTTCGCAACAAGGAATCAGGCGGTGCAGCTTCAATGCGTAAACAGATCAACGATCTGTCAATTATGTGGGCAATTTTGATCTATGCTGCTGCTTTCTTACTGGGAAGCTTGGTAAAGGCACTTAGCGCCTCCTCTGTTGGAATTCCGTCAGAGCTATTTCGAGGGATAATCGTTGCCTGTCTTGCAGCTTCAACGTTTTATACTTACCTGGACATTGACTTTGCAGCGAGTAAACGCAAAGTAACTTCAACTGTCAAGTATATAGTCTACGCCTGGATGTTGGTCAGATGGGTAGTTGGGCTACTTTTAATATTTTCTGGAATCTTGTATCAAAGTCCCGGCGATTTGTACAAAGTTATGTGGGTGCTTTTTTGGATGGTGCCACCCGCCCTTACTTCCCCAGTTTTATCGGTACTTTGGGGGGGTAATCTTTATCCGTCGGCTATCTTATCAAGGATGTTATCAATTATCGCTCCAGTTGCATTGATTATTACATTTGGCTTAGCAAAACAATTACCTATTAACAGTTCAAGCCTGATATTTTTCGGTGTCATTCTAATTGTTGGTTTGGCTATACCGGGAGCGATCGCCCAGTTTTGGCGTGACAAATCTCCTGTTGAATCAAACCACCACAGTAAGAACTGGAAATTTATTGGAGTGCTTGCTGTCGCATTAATGGCTTTGGCAACTGGGTTTCAGTTTACTCCACCAACATTCCTCAGCGACATATTTTCCTCAACGGATGCGAACCGATCGCTAGCCTGTCTGCAGCAACTGGCAGTGGCAACATTAGTCTTTATCTTAATACGCGTCTTTGCCGTATTAACGTCGGTCTTTTCAAAAGGCAAGCTTAACAAGGCAGAAGCTCAGGATGCTTATATCCTGCTTGTTAATCCAAACTTTTTCCTTTGGGCAGCTCTTTTCCTCGGAGTTAGTGCAAATGCAAATCCGGAAGCCGTAAAATATGCAATTTTTTGGGCAGCACTGGGGTTCTTCTGCATACCACTCATCGAGCAGATATTGTTGATGAATTCATTTAGTAATGAATTATTGCGAGAAACACTGCGTTCTTCGAGAATGGCAACAGAAGATATTAGAAAACTTTTCCAGCAATTGGATACAGATGGAAGTACTGCACTTGATAAAAACGAGATTATGGAGCTTTTAGGTCGAATTGAAGATATGACAACAGGCGAACGCAGTTCTGAAGATATCAGGAGGTACGTCACTGATTATCTTTTCGCCACTCTTGACAGCGATAAAAATGGAACAGTCAGTATGGAAGAGTTAGAAGAGTATGTATCAACTTACGGGTTAGTTGCTAACCTTAACGTTATCTCTGCTGCTGCATCCCCGGTAGCAATATAATTTGTGAGGCAGGGCAAACGCATCTTAATTACTGTACGTTCGCTCATTTTTAACCGCAAGATTTAATTAAGCCTTACAGGGCTTGTAATCCAGGCGATGAAATCGATTCAGGCATTTTTGGAGCGCACAGAGCTTTTGGCCATTTTATGATTTATAGTATCCCTATGCCTTAAATAGTCGCCTCTGGGAGCATAGCTGTGATGGTCCTAAATTTTACTGACAAATCATGGTTTACTTAAAAATACCCTTTTTCCTTTTACATTCAGGCTTTAATTCCCCTCCGGATCTTAAAATAAGCGAACGCACAGTAATTACAGTAATTCTCAGGTAAATCGACCACAGATTATATCAAAATCTTGAAGACTGTTAGATGGCACCCTAGTCAACGAACCAGTACTTCTAACTAATATCAAGTTCGGTTAATCACTAATTGTTAAACCGCTAACTTCGGCCACCAATGAAAGCAGGTAATACCTTGAATCAAGTCTTTTAACTCAAGCAGGGCTTGACAACGTTGAAAAAGTACCTCTTCCAATTCATTGAGATTCTCATGCATATTCATTTGCAATCGGCTCATTGGTCAGAGGCCAGAGCCGTTCGTGCCGTTTGTAATTCTGGGGAATGGGAAGGCATGAACTCCAAATGAATACCCTCGGGAATCACAACCAAATCGCTGGTGTGCCAACCGGCTTGATCCATTGCCAGGACAATACGCTGATTCTTGCCTACCCCAAAATGTTGAGCAAAATCCGCCAAAACCTTAGTAAACAATTCAATATTAACTTTGGGCAGAATCCACGCCTTAGTTTCTCCAGACTCAGGATGGACAAAACCATCTAGCCACAACCATTGGAAACGCCAGTTGACATTGGCTATGGGCTGCTGTCCAAGTTCAACCCATATCCGACGCTTTCCTTGGTTTAAGACCTAGACGGTGTTCATCCATTGCCCAAAGTTCCACCGTCGCTTGTGGATGGTCTGCTTGGATTTTCGCCGCCACGGTCGTCAGTTTTTTTTCCATTCTTCAAGCTCTACTGGGTCAGCTTGATCATGGCTTGAACGAGGAACTCGTAGCCGGAAGGTCATTGCTCGCAGATACTCCCACCCACGATGTCGATCTACTGGGCGCTCAATTAACTGACTAATCCAATCAGCCACTTTGCGACCGTTCCAGAATCCTCCATCAGGGGCAAGTCCTTGTAGAGCAATCCATAGTTGGGCTTGTTGCACATCATTTAACAAGGTTTCACCACCGGGATTTTCATGCCGCTTATCCCCCAGTGCTATTGGTCCTAATTGGTTGTATCGTCGCGCCAAGATGCGAATCCAGTTTACGGAGTACCCTGTCACCTCTTGCACAAAGGCGGTAGTTTTATCCTGCGCTAATAACCATATTATTTGGTAATGACTACGCTCAACTGGATCTTTGGCTTGTCGGTAGTGCTGTTCTAGTTCTTCTACGCTTAAATGAGCTTGCAAGCTAAGTCGCTTCGGCATTTTTTCGGGGATTGCAGATTCTAAATATACAATTAGTCTACACCCGAACTTGATATCAATCAGTAAATCCGACCATAAGTCAAGCAAATAGCCTGATTATGATTCCCACAGGTGGTTCATCAGGGAAGATTCGCTTTGCGATGCATACTTGGCAGACTCTCATGGCATCAGTGCAAGGCTTTCGAGAGTATTTCCAGCTTAGGGAAGTTAACTCTATATGTGTGCTGCCACTGTATCATATTAGCGGTTTGATGCAATTTATGCGTTCTTTTTCATCCGGTGATCGATTCTTGATTTTACCATTTAAAGAACTAAAATCAGGTAAATTAACTAATTTTGACCCACAGGAATTTTTTATATCCTTGGTACCGACACAATTACAAACTATACTTAATGATTCTCACTTGACGGCTTGGTTATCTCGATGTTATACCGTTTTACTTGGTGGTGCGCCTGCTTGGGATGAACTATTGGAGAAAGCAAGATTTCATAATATTAGACTTGCTCCTTCATATGGAATGACTGAAACAGCTTCCCAGATTGCTACCCTGAATCCAGCCAGCTTTCTCAATGGCAATAAAGGTATTTACCAAATTCTACCACATGTAAATCTAAAAATTTGTAATGAAAAGGGAAAATGCTTAGATTCTCAACAAACAGGTTTTATTGCTATTTCTAGCCCATCATTGGCGCTTGGTTATTATCCTGAACCATTTTCTTCTTCAGGTGTTTTTTATCCAGACGATATTGGTTTTCTGGATGAAGAAGGTGTTCTCCAAATAATTGGACGTAGCAGCGATAAAATAATTACTGGTGGAGAAAATGTTTTTCCCTGTGAAATAGAAACTGCTATTAGATCCACTGGAAGAGTGAAAGATGTGTTTGTAGTTGGCAAAGCAGATAACTATTGGGGACAGATTGTTAGTGCTGTTTATGTGCCGACAAATC
Organism: uncultured Scytonema sp.; assembly: GCA_937873135.1. Lineage (GTDB taxonomy): Bacteria > Cyanobacteriota > Cyanobacteriia > Cyanobacteriales > Nostocaceae > Rhizonema. Next base: position 59,145 of record CALMVQ010000362.1, read on the forward strand.
TAGATATTTCTCCTCAACAACTACGACAGGCACTTATTGGTAAAATAGCTCATTTCAAAATCCCTAAATTATGGCTAAAAATTAAAGAGATACCTAGAAATGAACAAGGTAAAATTAATCGCCAACAAATTCAGGAATTATTAAGCCAACATCAATCAGAGCTAGTTATGCAACACGACTAGTAATGCTACGTGGAATTAATTATGAAAAAAGCTTGAATAGCAAGCGATAAGCAATTACGAATGGTCGCTTTAGAGATTGAGCATCTGTAAATGTTTGTGTATGGGTGCAATGGTATTTGCCGTCATCATTCCACTGGCGGCGACTGCTGGCAAACCAATGCCGGGAAAGGTTGAGTCTCCACAGCAGAGCAATCCGGGTATGGGTGTGCGAGGACTGGGAAACAAACCAACTCCGGCACGAATAGCTGGGCCATAAGATCCACGATGGCGTCGGAGATAACGTTCGTGTGTTAGGGGTGTACCAACTAACGTTACGTCGCATCGTTGGCGAATATCTGGAATAATTCGTTGTAGCGCTTGCCACATAACTTCTGCACGCAAGCTTTTTTGTTGTGCATATTCCTGACTCCGACGATCCATCCCCGTCCAGAGTAGAGTGAAGGACCTGAATCAAACTTAAATCCATTGCGTTCAAAAGCGTGTGCCGCACCACTGGGGATAGAGTGACTTTCACAGACGATAACATCAAAACCATATCGTGCTAAAAGCGCAGCACAACTCAAGCCGCCGATCCCACTACCAATGACGACTATATCTGTTTGTTCAGAACTCAAAGTGGATGCTGTCATAAGTTTATTGTAGCTCATTGTATGGTTGAGAGCTAGTTGTGAGAGCGTCAAATTCGAGCTTCGGGTGAGTAATGGTGAATCAACCTGGTAATATAAAACATTACCCACTATTTAATATCTTAGATCGTTAGTGTTCTTGTTTGAGATTTTCAAGTATTGACATAATTCGCTTGTTGTGGTGAGAGGAAAATAGCTGAATGCGACTAGTAATTGCTTGAGCTCTAAAAATTAGACATAGGAGTGAGAGTTAATTATGCGTTCGTTGAAATCTTTGGTATGGGCGAACAGCCGTTCGCCCCTACTCGCACAATTTCAAGGTGAATATCAAAAACAATGCATCTCAACTCTCCAAAATCTGATCGCTTCAATAATATTGGGCTAAGAACCGTTTTGATTCTGACAGTTGCTAGTGGTGTAACTATTGCCAATGGTTACTACAATCAACCACTATTAGCACAGATTGCTCGTAGTTTTTCAGTTTCCGTTGAAGAAGTAGGGCTGGTTCCGATGTTCTCACAAGTTGGGATTTCACTGGGAATTTGCCTGCTGCTTCCCTTAGGAGACATTGTGGAATGTCGGCGGCTGATGGTGATCATGCTGGGAGCTACAACTTGTGCTTTAGTTGCAGCTGCAGTGGCACCAAACATTCATTGGCTCTATGCTGCCAGCTTTTTGACTGGTTTTACAACGCTAGTACCTTACTTGATTCCTCCGTTGGCGGCACACTTAGCAGCTCCCCACGAGCGAGGAAAGATTATTGGAACAGTAGTCAGCGGTATCTTTTTTGGCATACTCTTGGCACGTACAGTTAGTGGTTTTGTAGGTGCCTCTTTGGGTTGGCGAGCAATGTACTGGATTGCGAGCATTCTCATGATTGCCACTGCACTAATTCTTGGCAAATTTCTACCGAAAAGACTACCAGTGTCTACTATGTCCTATCGGCAACTTTTGCGATCGCTCTGGCAATTGATGTGGGAGCAACCCCAGTTACGTCAAGCGGCAATGATGCAAGCATTGGTTTTCGCCACATTCAACGCATTTTGGACAACGCTGATATTTCTTCTGGAAAATCCCCCCTATCACTATGACAGTCAGGTTGCCGGGTTATTTGGTTTGGTTGGTGTCGTTGGAGCCAGCATGGCACCATTAGTTGGTAGATTAGCAGATCGAAAGGATACCAGATTCACATTAGGGCTGGCGATCAGCATTACCATCTCATCGTGGTTTGTCCTTGGTTTATTTGGGCATCAACTCATGGGTTTAATTGTGGGAGTCACCTTGTTAGACATCGGTATACAATCAAGCCATATCTCTAATCAAGCGCAAATTTTTGCTTTATTACCAGATGCTCGCAGCCGCGCTAACACCGTTTACGGTGTCACTTGTTTTATCGGTGCGGCCGTTGGTTCTTCTCTTGGTGCTTATAGTTGGAGCGTATGGCAGTGGCACGGAGTGTGCGTATTAGGATTGTCCATGTCAATTCTTGCCGCGATTATTTACTTTACTGGGCGTCAAGGTTTAGAGTAAACTCGTCCTTTCCAAGCACCGCCTTGCCCTTGCCAGTGACGCCAAGCTGAGTCTATCGTCATTAAATTATAGAGAAGGGCGATCGCAGGTAAGCAGCAGGCTAACCAAAGGGGACACTTGTAAAAGCGGATAGTGGGTAAGTAAGCAAGTGTCATTAGCAGCCACCCCATAAAACCTGTTGCTGCCAACAACCAATTGAACGTCAAACTACCAAAAATCACAGCTAAAGGAGGAATGAGATAAATCAGTGTCATCCCCAACAAAGTTCCCAGCAAAAGCAATGGAGAATAGTTCAACTGTGTAAAAGCTGTCCGGGCAACCATATCCCAAATAGTATCAAGATTTGGATAGGGTCGCAAGCTGTGAGTCAAAGCGCTCAATCCCAGCCAGATGCGCCCGTGAGGAGAAGAGCTCCCTCCCTTAACCGCCATACCCAAGGCACAGTCATCAATTAAAGCTTGGCGAACGACTTGAATACCACCAATTCGAGCTAAAGCTTCAGGGCGAATTAGGATACAGCCTCCAGCCGCAGCTGCAGTGACTTTACGGGGATCGTTAACCCAACGAAAAGGGTAAAGTTTCTGGAAGAAAAAGACGAAAGCGGGGATCAATAGTTGCTCCCAAAAACTTTCACACCTAAGTTTAACCATAACTGAAACAAGGTCTAAATCCTCTTGCAACGCTTTAGTTACCAGTCGGCGGAGATTGCTAACGTCATGCTCAATATCTGCATCTGTCAGTAAAAGATACTTTGGTGCTTCTCTTGACGTATTAGTCAGTTTTTCTACTGCCCGAATCCCTTGTTCAATTGCCCAAAGTTTACCCGTCCAACCAGGCGGTAGCGTTTCTGCTGCCTGGATATGCAGCTGTTCCTCTTTCGCTAACTCTTGTGCTGTTTCTTGTGCAACTTTACTGGTGCCATCCGTACTACCATCGTCTACTAAAAATATGTTGAAACCGCCGGGATAGTCTTGAACGAGGAGCGATCGCAGGGTAATGGGCAACAATTCAGCTTCATTACGTGCTGGAATCACAGCACAAACAGCAGGAAAATCTGTTAATTTTGTTTCTCCCACTTCTAATTGCTGATCTACCCGCCAAAATTGCCCTCGCAAACTGAGTAATCCTATCCAAATTGTTAACGATAAAAGCGTTAGACCTAATTCAATTTCACCCATAGTTTTAAAATTAATTATTATACATTGTTATCTAGGCAAGGCGAACAGCTTGACTCCTAAGATACACATTTTATAACCCTGACACAGCAAGAGTTTTGGTATCTCCAGCAAAATGTGCTTCTTTCTTTTTTCACTAGCGATGTCTGACGACAAGTCGCTAAGAGCGCCTACGCCACTAGTTGGAGGCTCATATCTTGCACCTGGAAAGAGCGAATGTCAATTCCAAGACTTACGTGCTAGTACGTCACGGCGTAAATAAGGCAACCATTTAAAATCCCTAAAAAGCAGATTCCATCATACTTTTGACTTTTGACTTTTGACTTTTGACTTTTGACTTTTGACTTTCGCCTTGCGGTACTAGTTCTCTTAGGCGTTCAATGTCCTGTAAATTCAGGTACAATTACCCAGTGTGGAAATATAGTCAGGAGATGCGATTTCTGCGGCTTGTCCCCAATCAGGTAAATTTGTAAGTGCGATAGGATGTGCGCCGTTGCAACGCATCGCTGTGGAAGTTGCGCCCAGTGTGCCAAAACATAAGGATTGAGGGATAATACTAACCAACGATAAACCCCTAAAAGTGTTCCGTCCTGGCCAGATCCAGTTGGTGTCATTGGGTGCATGTATCTGTATGCTAGTCATAAAGGCATATTCATATTTATGAGGAGCAAGATTTTTCCTTACTGAATTTTACAAAAAATCATGCACTTTTCCTATGATTTCTTACGAAAACAGTGCTAAAAGGGGTCAGGGAAGCGATCGTACTTGGAGTAGAAGCGAGTAAAATACTTAATAAGAACTTAATTCCATATTGAATTAAATACCTCATTATATGATTAACCTCGAAAATATTCACCCCCTTACAGACTTCAAACGCAACGTCAAACAGTTTATCGAACAAATTAAAGCGACAAAATCCCCACTGATACTTACAGTTAATGGCAAAGCAGAAATTGTCATTCAAGATGCGAGCAGCTTTCAGGAGATGATGCGACGCTTAGAAAGTTCGGAAGCAGAAGTACGCAAACTCAAGTTAGAAGCACTACAGCGCGATATCGCTCTAGGTGTAGAACAGTTACAGAATGGACAATATAGAGAATATGATGACGAGTCTTTACCAAGTTTGCTGCAAACCATTAAAGAACGAGGACGACGCAAACTTAACCTTGAAGAAGCTCCATGAATCGTTACAAAATTTCTCAACTTGCAGAACAAGACTTGGAGGATATCTGGGTTTATCTTGCCCAAAATAATCAAATTGCTGCGGATCAGCAAATTGCTAAAATCTTAAATCGGTTGCCAATTCTAGCTCAGTTTCCAGATATCGGAAAAATGCGAGAAGATTTACGCGATCAACTCAGGAGTTTTCCTGTAAAGCCTTATATTGTGTTTTCTATCAAGCTTGATGATGGGGGGATTGAAGTCGTTAGGATTCTCCATCACTCAAGAGATATCGATCACTTATTTTCTGAGTAATATTTGATTCCACTAAGAATTAACTTGGATTGATAAAAAGATGTAACTGTTTAAATAATCAATGGGATCTAAGATACTAAAGCTTTTGTATCTTGCTACCACTACATTTCAACTGAAAATTACCTTTGAAGTTGGAGATGGTTTCTTTGGTGCAGCACCATTTGATGGTCAAGGTGATGCAGTATTCCCTGGTAATTTTGACAACTCATTGTTTCTTGTGGGGCAATTTTAAAGTTCTATAATCACCGTAAATGTTGAACCCAGCCCTCCGGGCGCTTGACGACCTCCACGCACCAACTCGTACACCAACTAGTTATTGAAGGTTGGGTATTTTTTTATTTGGATCTCCCTTATCCGAGCAGTATTGAGAGTTACTCTATTGATAAACTGCAAGTACTTGCTTAAGTGATGTCCTTTCCAATTAGAAATCGTCCAGTAATCCGTCTAGTACAGATCGGCGGAAATAAACCACCCATCTGAAATAGTTAAAACCCTTACAAAATAAGGTTCTTTCTTTTTACTTTTTACTTTTTACTTTTGCCTTGTTGTACTAGTGGGATTTATGGCATCCCCTCTACTAATTCTCTAAAGTAAAGGGGTTATTTTATGCATCTTAAGAAAAAATCTGAATAATTAATTGGTCAGTTGATTGTAAGTGTCGCTTCCACTAGAATCAACTTTGGAGTATTCCTCGCCGAAGTGTTTCTGTGCTACTCGCTCAATTCAATGCTCGCGAGCGCGAGCGCGTATCAGAAGAAGAATCGCCCCACCTAACTGTTCGCCTGCTAATTCAGACTTGTACGAAATCTCATGATATTGGAAACAAAACACTGTTAATTAACGACTTGAATTTTGATCAAGTATGAGAAAATACTTTTCTAACTCCTTGCCGCATCCAAACTATTGTTGAGGTTGAGTCGTAATTTCATGCAAACTCAAGACAGATCGGTAACGTCAAAAGTCGCAGCAGCGATCACAGCCAGCCAAAACCATTTTTTTTCAATTCAAAATCCAGCAGGATACTGGTGGTCGGAGTTAGAATCCAATGTCACTATCACTGCGGAAGTTGTCCTCCTGCATAAAATTTGGGGAACAGACCGAGAAAGACCCCTGCATAAAGTAGAATTTTATCTGCGTTCTCAACAACGTGAACATGGCGGCTGGGAGCTTTTCTACGGTGATGGTGGAGAAATTAGCACTTCGGTAGAGGCATACATGGCACTGAAACTGCTGGGTGTGCCAGAATCTGATCCGGCAATGGTGAAGGCAAGGAATTTTATCATAGCACGAGGCGGGATCAGTAAAACTCGTATTTTTACTAAATTTCATTTAGCTTTGATTGGCTGTTACGACTGGCGTGGTCTTCCTTCACTTCCGCCTTGGGTGATGTTATTGCCTTCGGCTTTTTTCGTGAACATTTACGAACTCTCAAGCTGGGCAAGGTCAAGCACTGTGCCACTGCTGATTGTATTTGACAAGAAACCTGTTTATCAGCTTAGCCCAAACATAACATTGAACGAGCTGTATGCAGAAGGTTCTGATATTTCGTATGAATTGCCACGCCAGAATGATTGGAGTGATTTGTTTATTCTGCTGGACAAAGCCTTTAAGTTAGCAGAAACGCTGAACTTAGTTCCTTTCCGTTCCGAAGGGATTAAAGCTGCAGAAAAATGGATTTTGGAACGGCAGGAAGCCACAGGCGACTGGGGTGGAATTATTCCTGCAATGCTAAATTCGCTGTTAGCTTTACGCTGTGTGGGTTATGATGCCGCAGATCCCATTGTAAACAGAGGACTACAGGCAATTGATAATTTTGCCATTGAAACAAAAGATACATACAGAATACAGCCTTGTGTATCTCCGGTGTGGGATACTGCTTGGGTAATGCGATCGCTCGTAGAGTCGGGCTTAGATCCAGACCATCCGACAATGGTACGAGCAGGAGAATGGTTGTTAAACAAGCAAATTTTGGATTACGGCGATTGGAGTGTGAAAAATCGTCAAGGAGAACCAGGCGCTTGGGCATTTGAGTTTGAAAATAGATTTTATCCAGATGTAGACGACACGGCTGTCGTCGTCATGGCTTTAGATGCAGTGAAACTCCCCAATGAAAAACTCAAGCTTGCAGCAATCGCTCGTGCTGTAAAATGGATTGCATCTATGCAGTGTAAACCTGGCGGTTGGGCGGCATTTGACTTGGACAACGACCAAGACTGGCTGAACTCAATCCCCTATGCCGATCTCAAAGCCATGATTGACCCCAATACGGCTGATGTTACAGCTAGGGTGTTAGAAATGCTGGGGAGTTGTAAGCTGTCAATCGCTCCTGAGAAGCTTCAGCGATCGCTTGCTTATCTGTTACGCGAGCAAGAAACTGAAGGTTGCTGGTTTGGTCGTTGGGGAGTGAACTACATTTATGGAACGAGTGGAGTTCTTTCCGCCTTATCCGTAATTGCCCCAGAGAAGACGCGACTCAGTATAGAACGGGGTGCGGCTTGGTTAGCCAGTTGTCAAAACCCAGATGGTGGTTGGGGTGAAACTTGTAAGAGCTATAATAATCCAGATCTTAAAGGACTTGGACCCAGTACTGCATCGCAAACAGCTTGGGCAATCTTGGGCTTAATAGACGCAGGCAAGGCGATCGGCACTTCAGCTGAATTGGCCATCCTCCGGGGAGTCAATTATCTCCTAGAAACTCAGCACTCGGATGGGACTTGGAATGAGGCAGAATTTACAGGTACAGGCTTTCCCTGTCATTTTTACCTAAAATATCACCTCTACCAACAGTACTTTCCTTTATTAGCTCTTAGTCGCTATCAAGCTTTATCCGCCTCTTGGTAATCTGTCAAACATAGCTGAATGCGTGAAGTACCCACACTAACTGCAAGCAGTATAGTGTGGGCTTCTGGTTAATTCCAGAATTTCATTGAGGGTACTCAAACGCCGTTTAGACGTAATCATCAATTTCCCCTTCTTGCTTTTTATAGTTGGGAAAACTTCCAACCCAACTCGTAGGACATTGATAGCAGCGTTTTATGTCTCGATCAACCATCAGTCCGCACGCTTGACAATTGTGAATTCTGTCTGACAACTCTTTAGGGACGTGTGCATCACAATTGCAACAAATTTGACTCGTGTAGTTTGGTTTTACCTTGATAACGTGCCTGTAAATGAATATTTTGTTAAAATTGTTAAGGGGTGCGTAAGGTTTGCAAAAACCCCACATATTTTGAAGCTACTTCCAATGCATTTTCCATCAGCAGTAGATGTCCTGCTTTGGGTAACTGGATCACTATTGCACCAGCAATACACTCAGACAGTCGATTAGCCCCACTAATGTTGTAAATCTTGTCCTCCTTGCCCCAAATAATGAATGTAGGCAACTGAGTTGGTACACCCTGACAGAGAATGTCATCATAAAGATTTATAATGTCCCAAACCTGCTGGTAGTGTCGGTTACGAGTAATGTAATCGTTGACTTTCTCTGCTATGACAGAATCAGGAATCGTGGGAGGAGTGAAGAAAAGCAGGCTGAGTTCCAGAGCAAACTGTTCAGTGGTAATTGGAATAAAGGGGTTAATGCCTTGAAATATTGCTTGTTTGACACTATTTGCCCAATCAACAATGCCCAATGGTGAACCGATAAAGGCGAGGCTACGCACCTGGTTTGGGTAACGTTGAGCATACAGGTGAGCGATCGCTCCTCCCATCGAGCTACCCGCTAGATCAAAAGACTTAATCCCCAATTTCTCCATCAACTCATGTAGGAGTCTTGCTTGTTTCTCCAGAGCATAGTCCCTCAAAGTAAAACCGTTACTGTTGCCATAGCCCGGTAAATCTGGGGCGATTACCCGATAGCCCACCTCTGTTAGCCGACACATGATGGTGTTCCACTGCTCCTTGCTTGCAAACAAACCATGCAACAGTAGAATCGAGCGCCCGTTCCCCACCTGGCTGTAGGACAATGTACCATTGCCGACATGTGCAGTCAGAAGAGTGATCGTGCAGCTCTCGGCAGACGTTGCGCGATTCACAAACACATAGCCAATTGACCCGCTTAATACCAAAATGACGATAAATAGCCGAATAATGAATTTTCTCATGAGTTGACGCTCTATTCGTGCTGTTGTAGGGGAGTGTAGCACAACGGTTATATTGCAAAAAATTAGAAGCACACTATACAATACTGTTCGGTTAAGCCCTTTTTGGTCATCATAGACAACGATATTTGAAGGGTTTCAGCCGACTTTATTTCCTTAACTGAGCAGTCTTGGGAGTGGTGGCGATCGCATAAGATGTACCGCTCAAATTTGAGAATATCTAAAACGATTAGACACGTAAAGGATCGGGATGTCTGGTAGCCCCGAAGTATATGTATACAGCTAAGAAAATTTCAAGAACAAATAAAAAAAAGCGAGACAATGCTTTTACTGCTGCTTGTCAAGCTTATAGATATTCTGACTTTGACTCATATCGTCAGTTGAGCTATTTATCGCTCACTACAAACCCATCACAATTAATGTGGTGGAACACTAGTACAACAAGGCAAAAGTAAAAAGTAAAAAGTAAAAAGTAAAAAGTAAAAAGAAAGAACCTTATTTTGTAAGGGTTTTAACTATTTCAGATGGGTGGTTTATTTCTGCCGATCTGTACTAGATTAAACCTGCCCTACTCCAAAACTGTGGTCTATACATCTGAAAATGCTTGTAAGTAGAATGAGCTTCATTAAACCTTACTAATAGCAAAAGCGCCCTCCATTAGTGGAAGGCGCTTTTGCTATTAGTAGACGCGATATCTATCGCGTCTGATGATGATTAACCGTTGATAGCAGGTGCAGCAAGTGCAACAGGTGCGGACTCAGCAGCAGCCAAGTCGAGAGGGAAGTTGTGAGCGTTGCGCTCGTGCATCACTTCCATACCCAAGTTAGCGCGGTTGATGATGTCTGCCCAGGTGCTAATGACGCGACCTTGTGAGTCAATCACACTCGAGTTAAAGTTGAAACCGTTGAGGTTGAATGCCATCGTTGATACACCAAGAGAGGTGAACCAGATGCCCACTACTGGCCATGCAGCGAGTAAGAAGTGCAGTGAACGGCTGTTGTTGAATGAGGCGTATTGGAAGATTAACCGACCAAAGTAACCGTGTGCTGCTACGATGTTGTAGGTTTCTTCTTCTTGACCAAATTTGTAACCGTAGTTCTGTGACTCAGTTTCGGTTGTTTCACGTACCAGTGAAGAGGTTACCAATGAACCGTGCATTGCACTGAACAGTGCGCCACCGAATACGCCTGCTACACCTAGTTGGTGGAAGGGGTGCATCAAGATGTTATGTTCTGCTTGGAACACTAACATGAAGTTGAATGTACCACTGATTCCTAAGGGCATTCCATCGCTGAATGAACCTTGTCCGATGGGGTAGATGAAGAAGACTGCGGTTGCTGCTGCCACTGGTGCGCTGTATGCTACGCAAATCCAAGGACGCATTCCTAGACGGTAGGATAATTCCCACTCACGTCCCATGTAGCAGAATATTCCGATTAAGAAGTGGAATACGACTAGTTGGTATGGACCACCATTGTACAACCACTCATCTAAGGATGCTGCTTCCCAAATTGGATAGAAGTGTAAACCAATTGCGTTGGAGCTTGGAACAACTGCACCGGAGATGATGTTGTTTCCATAGATTAGTGAACCTGCTACTGGTTCGCGGATACCGTCGATATCAACTGGAGGTGCGGCGATAAAGGCGATTAAGAAGCAGATGGTGGCGGCAAGTAGGGTTGGGATCATCAATACGCCGAACCAACCGATATAAATCCGGTTAGAGGTGCTAGTGATCCATTCACAAAACTTGTCCCATACATTGGCGCTGGTGCGCTGTTGTAAGGTTGCTGTCATTGTTTTTATGATTGCTTGAGTTGGTTATGTATGTTAGGCGGTTTTTTGTTTCGCCTATATTTATATTAGTTTACATTCGTTTACAAAAGCAAGAGGTTTTTGATCAGGTTTAGCAATAATACTTATCAGTTTTACTTATAGTCAGACACCGTAGGGGTGAGGAAAGCCCTGACGCTCGTTCCGACGCTCGTTCCTCGCTACCGCTGACGCTCGTTCCTCGCTACCGCTGACGCTCGTTCCTCGCTACCGCTGACGCTCGT